>JAEUSC010000433.1 GCA_016789035.1 Candidatus Omnitrophota bacterium | reverse complement strand
AGCAGCAAATCGAAAAGATCAATGACAAATTGGCTGTTGAACAATCCAATGATCAAGTCATTTCCGAACAAAAAGATTTTCTTCAGTCGTTAAAACTTTTCTCAGGTCAACAGATTCCTAAAGATTTGGTGACCAAAATGCCGACCACCGTTGAATTGGGAGACATGGTCAAGTTTATCGGTGCAACCCGGGAAGGGTTGGAAATTGCATCCGATGAGATCCGCAAACGGAAACGTGCTTTGACTGTAGAACTTCAAAAATTGCAAAACGAGTTGGGCCAATATAACAATGGAGATGTTAAGTTAAAGCGGTCTATCGTTGTTGAGCTGGAGTGCTCACAGGCTGGATCATTCAAGGTGGATGTGTCTTATATGCTCAATGGGGCCTCCTGGTATGCCGTTTATGACGCCCATAGCTATATCGAGAAAAATGAAGTCGAGCTGATTTCCTCGGCGATGATTAAGCAAACGACAGGTGAGGATTGGAAAGATATTCAATTAACCTTGTCGACAGCGCAGCCTGCAATCGGCGGACGCATGCCATACGTGGCCCCGTGGATACTGTCGGAAAATGTTCCCTATCCCCAGAGCCGTGGAGGGATGGCGCTTATGAAGTCAAAAATGGTCACGGCGATTTCTGAAGATGCGGCAGTTCAATATGAGGCCTTTAACGCGGCGCCGGCCACTCTTGGGGCTGCAATGCCAGTTCAAGAAGCGGATGTGAGTTATGCCCAAGCCAATTCGACAGGGGTTTCAGTGACGTACCAGATTTCCCGTGCGGTTACGCTTTTATCGGATGGCACTGAAAACAAATTCCCTGTTCAGTCGCAGACTTTAAAGGCTGATTTTGAATATTCCGCTTACCCACGATCATCGGCCTTTGCTTATTTAGGCAGCCGAGTGGTCAATGCCAATGACATTCAATTATTAGCCGGTCCTGTAAATTTATTCTTAGGTAATGAGTTTGTCGGGAAATCCAGCATCGATGCCATCAGCCCGGGACAGGATTTTGACTTGTATTTGGGTGTTGATGAGAACGTTAAAGTCAAACGGGAACAGATTGAGCATAAGGTTGATGATACACTCATTGGCGGCATTCAATCGCCAAATCGTAAGACAATTTTCAAATACAAGTTGTCTGTGGAGAACTTTGCTTCAAAACCGATTGCGTTTAAATTGTTCGATTCCATTCCCGTATCAGAAAACGATAAGATTCGAACCAAGGTATATGACATTTCCGTTCCGCCGACAAGTAAGGATTGGAAAGACCGCAAAGGGGTTTGGTTATGGGAATTTAAACTGAGTCCTAAGGAAAAGAAAGAAATTGTCTATTCATTTACCGTCGAACATCCACGCGACATCAATGTGGGAGGTCTCTAATGGTCAGTGGTCCTATGAAAAAAATCGCTGTCTTGACATCTGGTGGCGATGGTCCGGGAATGAATGCGGCCATCCGCAGTGTGGTGCGTTGCGGTCTTCATTATGGGGTCGAAGTGTGTGGAGTGATGCGTGGCTATCAAGGGTTGATTGATAATGACATTATTGAAATGAACCATCGTTCAGTTTCGAACATTGTAAATAAAGGCGGTACGATTTTAAAAACGGCACGATCTAAAGATTTTGCAACAGATGAAGGAAAGCAGCGGGCTGTTGAGGTTTTGCGCAAGCATCAAATCGATGGTTTGGTTGTCATCGGCGGTGACGGTTCGTATTTAGGAGCCAGCCGTTTGTATCATAAATTTGGTTTCCCTACCGTCGGATTGCCGGGGACTATCGACAATGATTTGCACGGAACGGATCAGACGATCGGCTGTTCTACGGCGATCAACACGGCCTTGGAATCGATTGATAAAATTCGTGATACGGCCCAGAGCATGGAGAGAATTTTCGTGATCGAGGTCATGGGCAATAAATCCGGATACATTGCCATGGAGGTTGCTGTTGCCGCGGGGGCTGAAGATGTGATCATTCCTGAGCAGATCTTTGATTATGAAGGGATGTATTCAGAAATCATGTCGGGAAATAAGAAGGGTAAAATCACCTGGATTGTGATTGTGGCAGAAGGTGCCGCTAAAGCGCAGACAGTTGCTGAAACGATCACCAAGGCGACAGGTTTGGAAACGCGGTGCGTAGTTTTAGGGCATGTGCAGAGGGGTGGAACGCCTAGTGGGCAGGACAGAATCCTCGCCACCCGATTGGGAGCTGCAGCTGTTGATCTTCTTTTAAACGGCATTTACGGCAAAGCCGTCGGTGTGGTTCAGGATGAAATCAACGTCATTGATTTGGCCGATGCCAAGAAAAGACAGTTTACTCACCTTGATGATCACTATCAGCTTTTGAAAATATTAACTTAAGGCGATTTGAGGTGTGTGAATCTTCAGGAAATTTTTTTAATAAAGTATAATATTATGTTAAAATTTCGTCTTTAATTTGAGTGTTCGTTAAGGGTTAAAGCGTTTAGAAAAGGAAGGGTTCAAATGGCAAAGATCTACTACGATAAAGATGCGAATTTAGCTGACATCAAAGACAAAACAATCGCCGTTGTAGGGTACGGCATTCAAGGCCGCGGTCAGGCGTTAAGTTTACGGGACAGCGGATTAAAGGTTGTTGTGGCCCAGCGCAAGGGCGGACCGAATTATGATCAAGCTGTCAAAGACGGCTTTAAACCTGTGGATGCCGATGTTGCTGCCAAGCAAGCGGATGTTATACAGTTGTTGGTGCAAGATCATATCCAGGCCGATCTATATATTGAATCGATCAAGAAACATCTGACCAGCGGGAAGGCGATTATGTTCTCGCATGGTTTTAATATTCATTTCGGTCAAATCAAACCGCCTAAAGATGTGGACGTCTTTATGATTGCGCCGAAAGGACCGGGGGCTCTTGTCCGTCGGCAGTATGAAGAAGGTAAAGGCGTTCCGTGTTTGGTGGCCATCCATCAGAATGCAACGGGAAAAGCGCTTAAGATTGCGCTCGCCTATGCCAAAGGCATTGGCGGAACGCGTGCCGGTGTTATCCAGACAACATTTAAAGAAGAAACAGAAACCGATCTTTTCGGCGAGCAGGTTGTTCTATGCGGAGGAACCAGCGAACTCGTAAAGGCTGGCTTTCATACGCTAGTAGATGCCGGTTATCAACCAGAGATTGCGTATTTTGAATGCCTACATGAACTAAAACTTATTGTGGATCTCATTTATGAGACAGGTATTCAAGGCATGCGCAAACGCGTGTCAGATACCGCTGAGTACGGCGATCTATCCAGAGGTAAACGGATTATTACCGATAAGACACGCAAGGAAATGCAAAAGATCCTGGGGGAAATTCAAAAAGGAAAGTTCGCTAAGGAATGGATGGAAGAAAACAAGCTAGGGCGTCCTAATTTTAACAAATGGCGCAAAGAAGCGGATAACGACATTATTGAAAAAGTCGGACGTGATCTGCGCGAAATGATGCCCTGGATGAAAAAATAACGACTACGCTCCATTTGACTGCACCTGTGACCAGGCAGCCAAAAGGTTGCCGGTCGCAAAGACTATCTAATCATCGGTCACGTGGAGAAAGATTATGGCTAAAGACGATAAAGTATTAATTTTCGATACGACCTTACGCGATGGGGAGCAAGCCCCCGGCGCCAGCATGAATTCCAAAGAGAAGTTGGAGATTGCTTTGGCGTTGGAAAGATTAGGCGTGGATATCATTGAGGCCGGCTTTCCAGTTGTCTCGAAAGGGGACTTTGATTCTGTTAAAAATGTAGCCAAGCACATCAAGAGTTCCATGATCTGTGGTTTGGCACGCTCGTTGAAGAAAGACATTGATGCTGCGGCCGATGCTGTTAAAGGGGCCAAGCGCCCGCGGATCCATGTTTTTCTGGCAACATCCAAGATCCATTTGGAGCACAAGTTTAAGAAAAAGCCAGAGGAAATCTTGCAGATCGCGGTCGATGCAGTTAAATACGCCCGAGGCAAGATCGATAACATAGAATTCTCACCTGAAGATGCCTCACGGTCTGAAAAGAGTTTCTTGTACAAAGTTTTGGAAGCGGTCATCAAGGCCGGCGCCACGACCGTCAACATTCCTGATACGGTTGGTTATGCCACGCCGCTTGAATATGGACAGTTAATTGTGGACATTAAAAATAATGTTCCCAACATTTCCAAGGCGATTATTTCAACCCATTGCCACGATGACTTGGGTTTAGCCGTTGCCAATTCGTTGGCCGCTGTCCGCAACGGGGCCCGGCAGGTGGAATGTACAATAAATGGGATCGGGGAGCGGGCGGGCAATGCATCGATGGAAGAAATTGTCATGGCGTTAAAGACCCGTTCGGATTTCTTCGGATGCTCGACCGGGATAGTCACCAAGGAGATTTATCGCACTTCCAAAATGGTCAGTAAGGCCACCGGATTTGTTGTTCCTCCTAATAAAGCGATTGTGGGAGCCAATGCTTTTCGGCACGAATCTGGTATTCATCAGGATGGGATTTTAAAGGAGCGTACGACCTACGAAATTATGAGCCCTGAAGATGTGGGTGTTCCTGCCCACGGGGGATTGGTCTTGGGCAAGCACTCTGGACGTCATGCGTTTAAAGATCGTTTAAAGGCGTTGGGGATTGATGTTTTCGATGCGCAAATTGATATCGCCTTCGAAAGGTTCAAGAATTTAGCGGATAAAAAGAAGCAGGTTTTTGATGAGGATTTGGTTGCGATTGTCAGCGACGAATCCAAGGCGTTTCATCAAACCTGGATTTTAAAAGAGTTACTGGTGACCAGCGGAACAAATGTGGCGCCGCAGGTGAAGATTGTTTTAGAATCGAAAGACAAATCCTTTTCCAAAGAGTCCTCAGGTGATGGTCCTGTGGATGCCTGCTATAAAGCCATTGAAGCCGTAACCAAATGCAAAGCAAAGCTGTTGGAATACGGCATCCAATCCGTGACCCAAGGCAAAGACGCGTTAGGCGAGGTTACGGTTAAAGTATCTGTCGATGGTAAGAATGTGATCGGTCACGGGGCGAGCACTGACATTATCGAAGCCTCAGCCAAGGCGTATTTAAACGCAATTAACAAAGCGATTGTGTAAGAAAGTATTAAGAAATGAATGATGCAAGAGGTGGGATAAAAGGCGTTAGGATGAGTGTGCCGTGTCTTTTGTCCCATATCTTTTATCTGTCCACAGTCCTATGAACGACCAACCCCCAGCCATTTACGGGATTATTGGAAATCCCCTGACGCATACATTATCGCCGCTCATGCATAACGCTGCATTTAAAGCGTTAAAAGTCAACGCGATCTATAAGCCTTTTCCGCTGGAGGAAGAGGAGCTTAATTTATTTATCGAAGATTTAAAAGAGGCGGATAATCCGATTTTTGGATTGAACGTTACCATTCCTTATAAAGAGAAAATTCTTCCTATGATGGACGGGGCCAATGCCTTTGCGGAAAAAGTCGGGGCGGTCAATACCATTGTCATCAATCGGCAGAGAAAATTGTTTGGTTACAACACGGATGGTCCCGGATTTTTAGCTCACATCAAAGAGGTAGGATTTAGCCCAGAAGGAAAGAGGATTGCTATCCTGGGAGCCGGGGGAACGACGCGGGCCATTCTAAGCGCATTGGCTTTATTTGATGAGAGACCGGAAAGTATCAAGATTTATAACCGGACCTATTCCAAGGCGAAGGAATTGCTGGAAGATTTGAGCTGCCGCCTGGACATGAGTTTAGTTGAAGTTGTGCCCACGATCGATGATTTGAACATCGAGCTTGCCGATTGTTTAATCAATACGACCTCAGTCGGTTTAAAGCCCACTGATGAATGTCTTGTCGATCCTGAAATGCTCCATAAAAGTTTGTTTGTTTATGATGTGATTTATAATCCTCAGGAGACCGCTCTTATCAAATGCGCAAAAGAAAAGGGTGCGCAGACAGCTAACGGGCTTGGAATGCTGTTTTATCAAGGGACTTTATCTCTTCAGCATTGGGCCAATACTCAGTTGGATGACAAAATCAAGGACGTTATGCGGCGCGCCTTAGAACAGGGAGCGAAGGTCCAATGATCGAAGATCAAGCTCTTTGGACGATTGTCTTCTTTTTTTTAGGAGCTATTATTGGAAGTTTCCTCAATGTGTGTATTGTCCGTCTTCCTCATGGGAAATCGGTTGTTTTTCCATCTTCACACTGTCTCAAATGTCAGAAAAACATTGCTTGGTACGATAAT
The DNA here is from genome assembly GCA_016789035.1 of Candidatus Omnitrophota bacterium. GTDB lineage: Bacteria > Omnitrophota > Gorgyraeia > Zapsychrales > Fredricksoniimonadaceae > JAGNTT01. The sequence continues at coordinate 7,366 of JAEUSC010000433.1, read as the reverse complement.
ATTCCGCTATTAAGTTATCTGTTTCTGTTTGGAAAATGCCGCAATTGCAAAGCAGCCATTTCGTTTCGGTATTTCTTTGTTGAGTTAATTACGGCACTCAGCTTTCTACTCTTTTATCAATATTTTGGATTTCAGATTGTTTTGCTTCCGTATTTGGTCATGCTCTGCGGCTTTATTGTGGCCACGTTTGTTGATTTTGAGCACCGGATTATTCCGGATGAGGTCTCGATGGGCGGCGCAGTGGTAGGATTCGTATTTAGTTTGTTTATCCCGCAGCTGCATGGACAGGATGCGTTTTGGAAGGGCGGACTGTGGTCATTGATTGGTCTTTTGGCTGGCGGAGGGTCTATTTATGTGATGGGGTTGTTGGGGAATGTCATTATTCCTCGTTCTCGACGTCATCTGGATGAGATTCTCAAGGAAGAGTTTTTTCAGGTAATGCAGCCATTGTCTAAGGAAAGGTTTGATGGTCTTTGGAAGGAATTGGAGCGGTGCGGATACCTGGTCGATAAGGGAGAAATAGGAAATGTTCTGCCTTCCTTTTGGGAAGTGAAGCGTGCGGAGGATCTCAAATTTGGGGCGGATTTTGCAGGCTTGCAAAAAAAGGTCTACAAGCTTTTGAGAATGGATACCATGGGGGGGGGAGATGTCAAACTTATGGCCATGGTTGGGGCATTTATGGGCTGGAAATTGGCCTTGTTATCGTTTTTTCTTGCGCCGTTTTTTGGGGCCATTTATGGAATGATCGAGAAATTAAGGACAAAGGAAAGCACTATCGCTTATGGTCCGTTTCTGGTGTTGGGCGCTCTGATTAGTCTTTTTAAGGGGGGGGAGATTATCCGCTGGATTGCCAGCAGTTACGGAATCCCGTATTGAAAGAAACAATTTTTGCATTTCTGAGAAAAATCACTATAATAGTGCCGTTTTGAAAATTTCATCAATTCTCAATCATTGATCCTCAAGTGAATATAATAACAATCGTAAAGGAGTAAGGTTCAAATGGCTAACGTACTGGATCTGTTAGGTAAGGAAAATGAAGGTTTACTGAAACACAAATGTGCGGCAATTCCTAAAGAAAGTCTGACTTTGGCCGGTCCTGAGTTTGTGGACAGGGTTTTTGTGGGGTCCGATCGTAGCAATACGGTTCTAAGAAACCTCAATTGGATGTACAATCACGGCCGTCTGGCTGGTACTGGATATCTTTCTATTCTGCCGGTCGATCAGGGTATTGAGCACTCCGGAGGTGCTTCCTTTGCACCGAACCCCACCTATTTTGATCCGGAAAGCATTGTGAAGTTGGCTGTTGAAGGCGGATGCAATGCGGTTGCTTCAACTCTCGGTGTTTTAGGGCTATGTTCCCGCAAATATGCGCACAAAATTCCGTTCGTTGTGAAATTTAATCATAACGAATTTTTAACCTACCCTAACAAATTTGACCAAAGATTGTTCGCTGATGTTGAGCAAGCGGCCGATATGGGCGCTGTCGGCGTGGGCGCAACGATTTACTTCGGGTCTGATGAATCTTCCCGTCAAATTGAAGAAGTATCCCGTGCTTTTAAAAGAGCGCATCAATTAGGATTATTCACCATTCTTTGGTGCTATCTGCGCAACAATGCATTTAAAACCAAAGAAAAAGACTACCATGTGTCTGCCGACTTAACTGGCCAGGCCAACCACTTGGGCGTGACCATTGAGGCTGATATCATCAAGCAAAAATTACCGGAAAACAACGGCGGCTATTTGGCCTTAAATACCAAAGAAAGCGCCTATGGAAAGACCGATAAGCGTATTTATTCGGATCTGACCAGCGATCATCCCATTGATCTTTGCCGTTATCAAGTAGCCAACTGCTATATGGGCAAGATCGGTTTGATCAACTCGGGCGGTGCCTCCGGAAGCAATGACCTTCAGGAAGCGGTCGTCACAGCTGTGATCAACAAGAGGGCGGGCGGCTCTGGTTTGATTTCTGGACGCAAGGCATTTCAGAAACCGATGAAAGATGGTGTCGCTATTTTAAACGCTATTCAAGATGTTTATTTGAGCAAAGACGTTACAATCGCTTAAACTTAAGGCCGGGTACTCGGCCTCTAAGATGTAGAATAAAGGACAATGACCCCCACCAATGTCATTGTCCTTTTTCTTTTTTTTGACTGCTATATTAGGGAAGATGAATAGGGCATATATTTAATGATGAGGAAAATTGACAGCGCTTGGGGAGAATGTTAAAATTCGCCCATGAAAAAAAACTTAGTATTGATCGGATTTATGGGAACCGGAAAATCATCGATTGCCAGGATTTTATCGAGAAAATTGGGGGTTCCTATGGTCAGTATCGACGATTTGATTGAAAATCGCGAGGGAAAGAAAATTGCCGAGATTTTTAAAGATTCCGGAGAATCTTATTTCCGCTCAGTGGAATCGCAGGTCGTCCGGGATGTGGCTAATCATGAAAGCGCAGTCATTGATTGCGGTGGAGGGGTAGTCTTGAATCCGCAAAATATGCTAGCACTTAAGAAGTCGGGTGTTTTAATTCATTTAACCTGCGGTCCGGAGGAAATTTTACGTAGGATAAAATTGCAGCCCCAACGGCCCTTGCTGGATGTGGCCGACCCTCTGGCCAAGATAAATGAGCTGTTGCAAGAACGTCAACCTTACTATTCCCAAGCAGATATTTCGATGGACACGACCGATGGCGCATTAGAAAAGGCCGCAGAGGAAATTATTAAGAAAGTACGACATGAGTAATTTAGATGCTTATCTGATTTTGAATGCCATATCTGGCCTTGGGCCCAAAAGGATCAAAAGCCTCATCGATCATTTCGGGTCTGTTCAGAAGGTTTTAAGCCTCAGCCACACGGACTTGACGCACGTTGATGGGATTTCTGATCATGTTGCCTTAAATTGGGTGCATTTTTCGAGAGACAGATTTTTAACTCACGAATACAATTTGATGCGTTCAGGAAATATCCAGGCTGTTTGCATTGAGGATGCGCGTTATCCCAAGTATTTAAAAGAGATTAGTGATGCTCCCGTAGTTTTATATGTGCAAGGTTCGTTGGAAAGTCTCAACGAACCGTCTGTTGCGATGGTAGGTTCACGGCGGGCTTCACTGTATGGGCTTGGGATTGCGAGCCGTTTCTCATTTGAGTTTGCCCAGGCGGGTTTGTCTGTAGTCTCCGGATTAGCGCGAGGGATTGATACGTCGGCCCATCAAGGAGCGCTCAAAGCCGGAGGAATTACGATTGCCGTTTTGGGATGCGGGTTAAATACGGTGTACCCCGCGGAAAATGCAAAACTGGCTCAGCAGGTGTGTGAGCGGGGTGCTGTTATTTCAGAGTTTCCCATGGACACGCCACCGGCATCTTATAATTTTCCCCGCCGTAACCGCATTATCAGCGGACTTTCCCAAGGTGTGTTGGTGGTTGAAGCGGCGATTAAAAGCGGTGCGCTCATTACCAGTGATTTTGCGCTTGAACAAGGACGGGAGGTTTTTGCTGTACCGGGAAATGTCGGCGATCTAAGCTCGCAGGGGACAAATCTTTTGATTCAGCAGGGAGCCAAATTGGCAATGTGTGTGGAAGATGTTTTGCAGGACCTGGCCCCGGGATTAAGATCTTTCGTGAATGCTCAAGAGAGTCAAAGTTTAGAGGCATCCGTAACATTAAGCCGCGAAGAACAAATGGTTTGTTCGTCATTATCGGATCAACAAATCCATATTGACGAGCTGGCAGATAAAACGGGGATGACTGTCGTTGCTGCTGCTCTGATTTTATTTAAACTGGAACTAAAGAAACTGGTAACAAAGTTGCCGGGTCAGGTTTACCAAAAGGTTAAATAACTTATGAAAATGAACATACGAACCCTGGTTCGTATGCGCTGATGTGAGGTCGTCATGGCAAAGTCATTAGTTATTGTGGAGTCTCCCGCGAAGGTTAAAACCATTAACAAAATTCTCGGATCATCCTTTAAGGTGACATCCTCCATGGGGCACTTGATTGATCTTCCCAAATCAACATTGGGTGTCGATTTGGAAGGAGATTTTGCCCCCACCTTGATCGTCATGCGTGACAAGCAAAAAGTCCTCACAAAACTCAAAAAAGAATCTAAGGGCATAGAAAATATCTACATCGCAACGGACCCTGACCGTGAAGGCGAGGCCATCGGTTGGAATTTGGCCAACCATATCGGAAAAGATAAAAATGTTTATCGTGTCGAATTTCACGAAATTACCAAAGAAGCCGTCAAAAAAGCATTTGAGAAACCGCGCAAATTTGATGACAAATTGATCAATGCTCAAGTTGCCAGGAGGGTCTTAGACCGGATTGTGGGTTATCAAATCAGTCCTGTGTTATGGAAAAAGGTAGGGTCCCGCTTAAGCGCGGGACGTGTGCAGTCTGTGGCTTTGCGGTTGATTGTGGACCGTGAACGGGCTATCAAAAATTTTAACCCGCAAGAATATTGGCAGATCGCCGTCGATCTTCAAAAGAAAGGTGTCGAAGATCTGTTAACAGCCCAGCTGGAGAAGATTAATAACGAAAAGTTTGAATTAAAGAGTGAGAGCGAGTCTCGCAAAGTGGTGGAGGCTTTGTCCTCGGAAACCTTTAAGGTTTCCAATATTACCAAGCGGGAAGTGAGACGAAATGCGCCCGCTCCTTTTATTACTAGCACGCTCCAGCAGGATGCTTTTAGCAAATTGGGTTATAACACGAGTAAGACCATGATGATCGCCCAGCAGTTATATGAAGGGATTGAATTGGGTGACGGTGAAAGCGTGGGGTTGATCACGTACATGCGTACGGATTCTGTGAACATCGCCGCGGAAGCTATTGGAAAGGTTCGTGCGTTTATAGCGGATAATTACGGCGAAAAATATCTGCCGGCTGAACCAAATAAATTCAAATCAAAGAAGTCTGCTCAGGAAGCCCACGAAGCGATCCGTCCGACTGACGTGTTTCGTCGTCCGCAGGACGTCAAAAAGTTTTTGGATGAAGACCAGTTGAAATTATATGAATTGATCTGGAAGCGTTTTGTCAGTTGCCAGATGATGCCGGCTGTCTATCAAAATACCAAGGTTGAAATCACGGCCGGTATCTATAAGTTCGGCGCGAGTGGTTCTGTGTTGGCATTTGACGGCTATCTTTCTCTCTACAAAGATGCAGAGGAGGAAATTCAGGAGAAAATTGATCCTTCTAAATATGCTATTGATGATCCGTTGCATCTTAAAGAAATAAAGCCGACACAGCATTTTACAAAGCCTCCGGCCCGGTATTCCGAAGCCAGTTTGGTTAAGACTTTGGAAGAAGAAGGCATCGGGCGGCCCAGCACTTATGCCTCTATCATTGTGACGTTGGTGGCCCGCAATTATGTGCAAAGAGATCGTGGATATTTCAAAGCTACGGAATTAGGGATGCTGATTTGTGATCTTCTGGTTGAATATTTTTCCAAAATTATGGACGTGGGATTTACGGCGAAGATGGAAGGAAATCTGGACCGTATCGAAGAAGGGGATTTGCAATACGTCGCCTTGCTTAAAGAATTCTACCAGCCTTTTAAAGAAGAGCTGGATTATGCGATGCAGAATATTGAGAAAACCAATCTTTTAACGGACAAGACTTGCCCGGAATGCAAAAAACCGTTGGCGGTCAAATGGGGGCGAAAGGGACGTTTTTTGAGCTGTTCCGGATTTCCCGAATGCCGACACGCCCAGGCCTACGGTGTGGGTGTTGCTTGTCCTCAAGAAGGGTGCGATGGGGAATTGGTGGAACGTCGCTCTTCTCGGGGGGCTACGTTCTACGGTTGCAGCCAGTTTCCTAAGTGCCGGTTTATTGCCAACAAATTGCCTGAGCCTCAAAAGGAAAAGGCCGAGGAATAGAGTGGTCCAATAATGGCTCATCCCATACCAAAGTTTTTAACACATCTCGAAGTTGAAAGAAATTATTCCGATCATACGATATTAAACTATCGCATTGACCTGGATGAATTTTTTGATTTTCTTAAAGGTGTCGAATTAAAGAATGTTGATTACCCGCTTTTGCGCCGGTACGTGGCGCATATCCGTTCAAAAAATTTAAAACCGCGCAGCGTGGCGCGTAAGCTTTCTGCCCTGCGAAGCTTTTATAAATATTTGCATCGGGAGGGGATTGTTGAACGGAATCCCGCCGCGCTTCTTCTCACACCGAAACTCGATAAGAAGCTTCCGATGTTCCTCTCAGAAGACGAAACGGTCACATTGATTGAATCTCCCAACACCGAAAAGACCGCTGAATTAAGGGACAAAGCCATCTTTGAGACTCTTTATAGCACCGGTATCCGCGTTAGCGAATTGGTTGGACTCAATGAAAACTCGGTGGACATGATTGGCAATGTCATCCGCGTTTTGGGAAAGGGGAAACGAGAGCGTATTGTTCCCATCGGAGAGACAGCAATTGATGCGATCCGGGCTTACTGTTCGGTGCGATCCAAAAAATCTCAGGCCCTCTTTCTAAACAAAAATGGCCAACGGCTGACCACCCGAAGCATTGCCAACATCGTGAACAAGTATATTCAGCGCACCAGCATTCTTAAGAAAATTTCGCCGCATTCGTTGCGACATTCTTTTGCAACGCACTTACTAAATCGCGGAGCGGATTTGCGTTCTGTGCAGGAACTTTTGGGCCATCAGAATTTATCGACGACACAAATTTACACGCACCTGACAACTGAACGTTTAAAAAGTGTCTATGACCAAGCGCATCCGAGGGCCTAAGCCATTCTAAGAGCTATGCGGATCCTGTACGAAATCGTTTTGGTGTTATATATTGTCGGCTATTTTCCGATTTTATTGCTGCGAGGAAAATGGCATGGAGGGTTTGGCGAGAGATTTGGTTTTATTTCGCGTGAGGCCCTGCAACGGCTTTCGCAGTCCAGTAATATTTGGGTCCATGCTGTCAGTGTAGGCGAGGTGATGGCGGTTGGTGGCCTGATTCGTCAGTTAAAGTTAAGATTCCCCCGGCATCAAATTGTCCTGACCACTGCCACTCGAACCGGATATGAGCTGTCTCAAAAGAAGCTTTCTAAGGAGATTATGTTGCTTTGGGCGCCGATCGATTTGAGTGCGTCCGTTCTAAGGTTTATTAAGGCTATCAAACCAAAAATATATGTGGCTGCTGAAACGGAGTTATGGCCGAATCTTTTTTATTATTTGCACAGAAATAGGATCCCGATTGTTGTGGTCAATGGTCGAATTTCGGACAAGTCTCTATACCAGTATTTACGCATCCGTTGGTTTATGAGGCATTTTCTTAAGTGTGCAAATGCGTATTGTATGCAGAGTGCGTTGGATGTGCAGAGGATTGTGGCAATAGGTGCTCCTACGCATTGTGTTAAG
>JAEUSC010000401.1 GCA_016789035.1 Candidatus Omnitrophota bacterium | reverse complement strand
AGAAGAAGGCGGGGCTATTAAAAATTCTGTAGTCGATTGGTTGGTGAAGTATCAAGGCAAGGATCCTAATGACGCTAAGGCATCATCCACTTCATTTAGTCCACCGAATCTTATCGGAGAAGGTCAAAAGGTTCAAACGCAATGGCTGTTTGATTTTATCCACAAGCCAGAAACAATCCGTCCGTGGTTAAGCGTACGCATGCCCACATATTATTTTGATGCGTCTCAAATTAATACCATTGTGAAATATTTTAGCTATCTAGACCAAGAAGAATTTCCATTTGTGGAGCCGTATCATGCGCATAGCGTGAGTGCTGAATCATTGGCAGCCGGTGAAAAGTTGTTTTCTAAAGAATATTTTGGCTGTGCCTCCTGTCATATTGTAGGCAATACGATGCCGAGTGGTTCAGCAGATAGCTGGGCACCCAATTTTGCGTTGGCAAGCAAACGTCTTAAGCCGGAGTGGATCATTAAATGGATCACGAATCCTCCGGCGCTTCTGCCGGGAACGAAAATGCCTGCTTATTACGATCCTAAAAATTTTGATGCCTCAGGACCGGAGGATGTCTTAGGGGGAGAAGAGCATGCACAAATCAAGGCATTAAGAGATTATCTCATGACTCTTTCAAATGCTTCATCGGCACAGCCTGTTCCAACGAGCTCGGCGGCACATCCCGTTGAAGGTAGTAGTACGTCCGGAGAAAATGCGCGAGCTTATGCGGCTGAAAGCATGCCGAAATAGTTGCAGTTCGTGCATGCTTTCGAAAGATAAGCCGATATGTTAACGATTATTCCATTCCTGTCTTTTCTTCTTTTTTCGGTGGCCTATCCGTTGTGTTTTTGGTTGAGCTTCAAGGATCCGCTAAAAAATAATTTTCACCACTTTCATATCGGGCTGCCCTGTGTAACGGCTGGGCTTTCCATCTTGGGGCTTTATTGGCTGCATGGGCCCATCGAAGTTTTTATCCCTGCTGTGATCTGGTTTTTTCTTTTTTTGGTCTTGGTTTATGAATATTGGAATAAGAAGACCGTTAATGCTGTGGTTATCAGTGTGCTGTGCGGTTTGGGTGTCAAAGTTTATATTCTGTGTCATTCCTATTTATTGGGATGGGATTTTTATGGCATCATATCCTGTATCCTGGGCGGATTGATTTTGGCCTGTGCATTTTATGCCATGAACCTCGGACACTGGTATTTGAATGTTCATGGGCTTCCGTTGGGGCATTTGGAGCGGGCAACCATTGCTTTGGGAGTACTTTTGGCTTTGCGTTTGGTGTGGGATGTTAGCATGTTTGCGTCATCGGCTGTCATGTTTAACGGTGAGTGGCGAACGATCATCTTTTTTGTTAGCCGGTTAGAAGGAATTTTTCTTTTTCTTGCGTTCTTTTTTGGGACGCTTTTTCCATTGGCTTCCATTTATTTTGTCTGGGGAACACTTAAGGCAAAATCGACCCAATCAGCCACCGGAATTTTGTACGTGCTATTGTCCGCGCTGTTAATTGGAGACATTGCTTATAAATATTATCTGCTTAATTATCATCTTGCCTTTTGATGAAGACCATTTCCCGCCATTGTCCGCAATGTAAGAGTTATCAATTGATTGAACCTCAACCGGAGACAGACATCCAATGTCCCCAGTGTGCCGCTTCCTGGGGAGTGTACGTTTCTGACGACGCGGTTTTCGATCGATGCCCGTGCTGCACATGCCGTCAATTTTATGCAGCCAAAGATTTTAATCAGGCACTTGGATGTTTAATCATGGGGTTCGGGATTGTCCTTGTTCCATGGACGTTCGGGTTAAGCCTACCTGTGTTTGCCTTCGTTGATTGGCTATTGTACCGCCGCGTTCCCGCCGTCATTTGCTGTTATCGCTGCGGGAGCGAGTTTCGCGGTTTTTCCTCCACCAAAGATTTCAAGCCATTTATGCACCATATTGGTCTTAAGTATGATAAGTACCGATAAACCCATTCAACCGCGTAGGTTGACCAGGATCATTCACCCCCCGCGGTTGAATAGGTTTTTTGTAACTTTTTAACTACTGGTCCGTTTAAATGGATGGAGAGAGAAAAGCCTTTGAGGTCACACTTAGAGATCAGGCGGATGAATGACAGATGAAGAGTTAATCCATAGTTACTACGATGGAAATCAGGGGGCGCTGGCTGTGATTTTTGAACGTCACAATCAAGGGGTGTTTAGCTTCGCCTGGCGTATGCTAGGTAATCGGGCAGACGCAGAGGACACAGCCAGTGAGGTTTTTAGCCGTTTATGTACCAGTCAGGCCAGATATTCGCCGAATGCGGCCTTTAAAACGTGGCTGTACACGATTGCTCGTAACGTGTGTTTGGACCGAATCCGCAGCCGCAATAAATCCGGCTCGCTGTGGGTCCAAAACCGTGAAACCGAAACGTACGAACAAATTGATATTCC
>JAEUSC010000369.1 GCA_016789035.1 Candidatus Omnitrophota bacterium | reverse complement strand
CGCGGGCCGTATCATGGCCAACCGCAAACATGGAAAGGTCTTTTTTCTTGATTTGATGGATCAGTCCGGCAAAATCCAATTATTTGTCAAGGCAGATTATCTGTCTGACGAGATTTTTGAATTGGTTGGAGACTTGGATATTGGCGATATTGTCGGCATCAAAGGACAGCTTTTTACTACAAAAACCGGACAGCAAAGTGTTCGTGTGGCGGAGGTGACCATCTTATCCAAATCGCTTTTGTCTTTGCCTGAGAAGTGGCATGGATTAAAAGATGTGGAAATTCGCTATCGGCAGCGCTATGTGGACATGATTTCAAACTCAGCCGTACGGGATGTTTTCATTAAGCGCAGTCGGATTGTTTCGATGATTCGAAATTATTTGGATCAACGGGGATTTCTTGAAGTTGAAACGCCGATGCTGCAACCTATGGCTGGTGGGGCCCGGGGGCGTCCTTTTAAATCCAAGCATAATGCTTATGACATGGATGTCTTCTTGCGGATCGCGCCGGAGCTATATTTGAAGCGTTTGCTGGTTGGGGGGTTAGAGCGGGTATATGAAATGAACCGCAACTTTCGCAATGAAGGAATATCCACACGGCATAATCCCGAATTCACCATGCTTGAAGTGTATCAGTCCTATGGAGATGTCCAGGACATGATGAATCTGACTGAAGAAATGATCAGTTCGATCGTCAAAGAAGTTAATGGTTCATACGTTGTACAGTACCAAGGCAAAGAGATAGACTTTACAACCCCATGGGAAAGACGGTCTTTTGCAAAAGTAGTTAAGGATAAATTTGATATCAATCCGGAAGACAACGCGGAAACAATGCTTGCTAAGGTCAAAAGTAAGCGGAATACACATGCTAAAGTCGACAAGCTAACGCGTTCGGCGGTTATGAAAATTGTGGAAGAGGCGCTGGATGAAGATGCCACCATGAACCCGGTCTTTTTTGTGGATTACTTTACATTTCTCTGTCCTTTGGCAAAGACCCTTCCCGATAATCCGTGGATCTCGCAGCGCTTTGAAGTTTTTATTGCAGGCATGGAAGTTGGAAATGCTTATTCCGAGTTAAATGATCCTTTGGAGCAGCGGCAGCGTTTGACTGAAGATTTGGATGATGATGTGGAAACCGGGACACGCGAGATTGATGAAGATTTTTTATGTGCCTTGGAGCATGGAATGCCTCCTGCAGGCGGTTTAGGAATAGGGATTGATCGCCTCGTTATGCTTTTAACGGATTCTCATTCAATTCGAGATGTGATCCTCTTTCCGTTGCTCAAACCTCATGTCGAAATAAAGGATGAAGGGCAAGTGACAAAGGAATCAAAGAGTTAATTATCTACCGCTTAATATGAGTTACGAAACCTGGATCAGTTATAGATATCTTATGGCCAAAAAGGACCGATTTTTGTCCATGATCAATTTGGTTGCCGTGGCCGGCATTGCCATTGGAGTCATGGCCCTGATTATTGTTATCGGAGTTATGACTGGTTTTGACCGGGACCTGCGTGACAAAATCATTGGCACTAACGCCCATGTTATGGTGGAGAGGGAAACGGGGTTAAAAAGTTATCCGCAAATTATTGAGAAGTTGAGTCGTATTAAGGGGATCACCGCGATTTCCCCGTATATCCACGGTAATGTGTTCTTAGAGTCCAATCAAAGAGCAACGAGTCTTGTGTTGCGAGGCATTGATCCGTTGCATGAAGCAAAAATAACAAAAATCAATGAGTATCTTGCTTCAGGAAAAATTCAGGAGCTAAAGCCGGAAGAAGTTGTTATTGGAAGTCAGTTGGCCAATTTTTATGGATTTCGTGTGGGTGATGAAATTACGTTAATTGCACCAGCCTCGGGAGTGGCGGGTGAAGGTTGGCGCTACAATTTGAAGGTCGCCGGAATTTTCACATCAGGCATGTATGATTATGATATGAATTTGATTCTTGTTCATATCAATAAAGCCCAGCAGATTTTCAATTTAGGAACAGACGTAGTTACCGGCATTGGGGTGAAAATTTCGGACGTATACCAGGCTCCGCAGATCAAAGAACGAATTTATGAGTCGCTGGGTTTTAGTTATCTGGTAAGAACCTGGATTGAAAATAATAGCAATTTTTTTGCTGCGCTTCGTTTAGAAAAATTCGCAATGTTTGTCATTCTGACTCTTATTGTTTTGGTCGCATCCTTTAACATTATAAGTACACTTATTGTGACAGTTACAAGCAAGGTTAAAGATATCGGTATCTTGAAATCCATTGGAGTACCAAAAAGTTCGATTCGAAAAATTTTTACTTTACAGGGGATTTCGCTGGGGGTCATGGGCACGCTGTGGGGAGTTTTCGGCGGTGTCGGTTTAAGTTTAATTTTAAAGAAGTATCAATTTATTAAATTACCCCAAGATATTTACTATATTGATCATCTTCCAGTTCTTCTGCAATGGAATGATATTCTTGCCATCATTGGAGCTGCGCTTGCCATTAGTTATTTAGCGACCATCTATCCGTCCGGAAAAGCAGCGAGTTTGGAACCTGTCGAAGCATTGCGTTACGAATAATTTTTGTTATATTTTGCCGTGGTTTAAAAGTAGGATCGTAGTTCGAAGGATCGTGTATTTTCTATGAAAATATTGTTAACGGCCCGAAGTATCCACAAGAAATATCAGCAGGGGACGGAGTCTCTGCATATTTTAAAAGGTGTTGATTTAGACATTCATGAGGGCCAGGTCCTTGCTCTTGTAGGTCCGTCCGGAGCGGGTAAATCCACGCTTCTTCATATTTTAGGTGGTTTGGATAAACCGACGCAGGGTGATGTGATTTTAGACGGCAGGAATTTTTATAATGCCAATGATATAGAGCGTTCACGTATGCGAAATCTTCACGTTGGTTTTGTCTTTCAGTTTTATCATCTTTTGCCGGAGTTTACAGCGCTGGAAAATGTGTCATTGCCTGCGCTGATCAGCGATGGAATCCAAAAAGCCGAAACGGTTTATGCGCGTGGAAAAGAACTCTTAGACCGTGTTGGGCTGACACACAGGATCGCCCATCGCCCGCAGGAACTTTCGGGGGGGGAACAGCAGCGAGTGGCTATTGCGCGGGCGTTAATTAACAAACCTAAAATCGTTTTTTGTGATGAGCCGACGGGAAATTTAGACTCGAAAAGCGGTGACGCCATTATTGATCTATTGCTGGAATTAAATAAGCTTGAGCGCCAAACATTAGTCATGGTGACGCATGACTCTAAAATTGCGGCCCGCTCGAACCAGGTCATGCACATTATAGACGGTAAATTTGAAGAGAATGGTTGAATAAGAAGGTAAATGTTTTAAGATTTGAGAAAGGTCAACGAGCACATGAAAGTTTACATCAATGGTCAGTTTTTTTTGAAGGAAGAGGCAAAAATCTCCGTGTTTGATCATGGGTTTCTATACGGAGATGGCGCGTTTGAAGGCATTCGCTCCTATGATGGATTGGTTTATAAGTTAGATGAGCACATTGACCGTTTGATGGAAAGTTTGCACACTCTTATGATTCGGCTTCCAATGACACAAGATCAGCTGAAAAAGGATGTGATAAAGACTTTGCAAGTCAATAAACTTACGGACGCCTATATTCGTCTTATCGTAACAAGAGGCGAAGGAGATCTTGGTCTAGATCCGCGCAAATGTCGCGGAAATGCGGGAATTGTTATTATCACCGATAAAATTACACTCTATCCTGCAGAGCTTTATGAAAATGGTATGGAGATTATTACAGTTCCGACGGTTAAAAATCATCCTGAGGCCTTGAATCCTGAGCTTAAGTCTTTAAATTATTTAAACAATATTTTGGCTAAAATCGAGGCCACAAATGTTGGTTACAATGAAGCCATTATGTTGGACAGCAATGGTTATGTGACCGAGTGTACTGGGGATAATATTTTTATTCTCAAAGATGGGGTCCTTTCAACGCCTGTCTATGGCCGGCTTAAGGGAATCACCCGACAGGCTGTCATTGAATTGGCCCAAAAAAATCGTATTGAAGTCCAACAAAGAGCATTTACCAGGCACGAAATCTTTAACGCCCAAGAGTGCTTTTTAACGGGAACGGCAGCTGAAATTATCCCCGTCGTGAAATTAGACGGCCGCTTAATCAATGATGGAAAGCCGGGGGCAGTCACTTTAAAGCTCATTAAAGGATTTAAGGCAATGACGCGTACGGATGGGGTTAAATATAAGATATAAAAAGTGCATGAGCGCAAGTGCAACCGTTCGTGTGCTTGAGACATGTGAACCTGTGTTCTACTCGAGGTAAGCAAATTATGCAATGTGATATATGTGGAAAGAAAAAAGCCACTGTGCATTTGACGGAGATTGTCGACCAACAAATGTCGGAAATGCATTTGTGTGAAGAATGCGCCCGGCAAAAAAGCGTACAGATGGAACAGCAGTTTGGGTTGGCAGATTTGTTGGCAGGTCTGGCTGACATGGGGTCAAAGACCGGCACAACGACCAATAAGGAAGCGGCGGCGGCCGCGAAGACGGCGGCATTGACGTGCGCCAAATGCAACTTAAGCTACGATGATTTTAGGAAATTTGGCCGTCTGGGCTGTGGCCATTGCTACATATCCTTTAAGGAACAACTGGATGCGTTGCTTAAGAAAATTCATGGTTCTAATCATCATCTCGGAAAGATGATTGCTAAAACTAAGAAAACCGTAGCCCTGCCAAAAAATAAAAAGGACGACCTGTCTACTTTACGTCAGGATTTGCAGGAGGCCATCCATAGCGAAGATTTTGAAAAAGCAGCGTTGATCAGAGATAAAATCCGTGATTTAGAAAAAAAGGATAAGTAAAATGAGATTGGATGATTTAATTAATCATACCGGCGAGTGGTTGAAGGGAACTGGCCCTTATGCGCATATTGTGACGTCTTCCCGAGTGCGCTTGGCAAGAAATTTGTCTAGTTTTCCTTTTCCAAATAAGTGCAGTAAGAAAGAATTGGACGAAGTTCTGGAAACAATTGATAAAGCCGTATCCCAGATCGATCTTTTAAAAGATTGTGCAAATCTTCATATCAGTGATTTAGACAGTGTTGACAGACAATTTTTGGTAGAGCGGCATTTAATGAGCCATGATCATGCTTCGAATCCCGAAGGCAAGGGGCTTGTGCTTTCCAAGGAAGAAATTCTTTCTGTAATGATTAATGAAGAAGATCATTTTCGGATTCAAGTTATGCAGTCCGGACTGAATCTAACCGAGACATGGAAAATCATCAATGCGCTTGATGATGCCTTGTCTTCGAAATTAGGTTACGCATTTTATCCGGAGTGGGGTTTTTTGACCGCGTGCCCAACAAACACGGGGACGGCCATGCGCGGTTCTGTTATGCTTCACCTTCCGGCGCTGGTCATGACTAAACAAATCAATAAAGTTTTGACCGCTATCTCTAAGCTGAGCTTTGCCAGCCGCGGATTCTACGGAGAGGGAACCCAGGCAAGCGGAAATTTTTATCAAATATCAAATCAGGTTTCTCTTGGTCATAGCGAAGAGGACATTATTCAAAACATCAATGGTTTGATCAAACAAATCATCGAGCAGGAAGAGCAGGCGCGACAGGCGCTGCAGCTGCAGAATCGTCCCATGCTGGAGGATAAAATCTGCCGTTCTTATGGATTGCTTAAACATGCGCACATCATTTCCAGTCAGGAGACAATTGAATTGTTGTCCATGGTGCGGTTGGGGATCGATATGGGAATTCTTAGTGATGTGAGTCATAAGACGATCAACCAGTTATTCTTAATGATTCAGCCTGCCCATTTGCAAAAGATCGAGGGGAAAAAGTTAAACGCATTTGAACGCGACACCAAACGAGCAAGTCTAATTAGACAAAAGCTAGGAGGTTAGTATGTTTAACCGATTTACAGAAAGAGCCCGTAAAGTCATCGTCTACGCCAAGGAAGAGGCCCGACGATTTAATCATGATTATATAGGCACCGAACATCTGCTTTTGGGATTGATCAGAGAAGGAGAAGGGGTTGCCGCCGCCGTGCTTCAAAAATTGGGATTGGATTTAGAAACGATCCGCATGGAAGTTGAGAAACTTGTGCAGCCGGGCCCCCAGACTCAGGTGTTAGGGGACATTCCTTTTACACCCCGTTCCAAAAAAGCGTTGGAACTTTCCGCCGAGGAGGCTCGTGCGCTTGGTCATAATTTTATTGGAACTGAGCATTTGTTGTTGGGATTGGTTAAAGAGGGCGAAGGCATGGCCTATCGTGTTTTATTAAATTTGGGACTTGACCTCGGAAAACTTCGCAACGAAGTGATGGAGCTCTTGGGCTCCGGCATTCCGGGTTATGGAACCCAGGAACCGGTCAAGACCGGAAAGACCCCGGCCATCGATGCCTACGGTCGCAACCTTAATAAGCTGGCTAAGGACGGCAAACTCGATCCCGTTATCGGTCGTAAGAATGAAATTGAACGTGTGATCCAAATTCTTTCCCGACGGACAAAAAATAATCCTGTGCTATTAGGAGAGGCTGGTATCGGTAAGACGGCCATCGTGGAAGGTTTGGCGCAACTCATTGTCAATGGAGATGTGCCGGAGATTCTCCGCGAGAAAACCATTGTGGTGTTGGATCTGGCCATGATGATTGCCGGAACCAAATATCGCGGGCAGTTTGAAGAGCGCATTAAGGCTGTCATGGACGAACTTAAGCGTTCCGGAAAAATTATACTTTTTATTGATGAGATCCATACGCTCGTGGGTGCCGGTGCCGCCGAAGGGGCCATTGATGCCGCCAATATTCTTAAGCCTGCTTTGGCCCGCGGAGAAATTCAGTGCATTGGAGCCACCACGCTGGATGAGTATCGCAAGTACATTGAAAAGGACGCGGCCCTGGAGCGCCGTTTTCAAACGATCATGGTTGAGCCGCCGTCGGTTGAAGAAACGATTCTCATTCTGAAAGGATTACGGGACAAATATGAGGCTCACCACCGGGTGAAGTTTTCGGATGAGGCGCTTGAAGCCTCCGCCAAGTTGTCCGACCGGTATATCTCCGGACGTTTTCTGCCGGATAAGGCCGTTGACATCCTGGATGAAGCCGGCGCCAGCGCTCGTTTAAAGGCCATGGTGGTGCCCGACGGAATCAAAGAGCTGGAAGAAAAGATTGATCAATTGAAAAAAGAAAAAGAAGCCTTCATCAAAAGTCAGGACTTTGAACGGGCCGCTAAAATGCGCGATCAGGAACGTGAAGTCCGTGAACAGTTAGATAAGATGCGAAGCGAATGGACGCAAAAAAGAGATAATATTACGCTCACGATCGGCGAAGAA
>JAEUSC010000304.1 GCA_016789035.1 Candidatus Omnitrophota bacterium | reverse complement strand
CATCCCAAAACCAAGAGATTATTGTCCGGGCAATTGGCACTGCGATCCGCGAATCACAAATCAAATTTGAAAAGATTGAAGAAAAATTAATCGAAAGAAGAATCCGTCTCAATACCCTACGGCATGAAGTTGAGACGCTTCTCAATCTTGCGATGAAAAATTCGGTCTCACAAGGCGCAACATTTAAAACCAAGATGAGTAAAGCAGAAGATGAAATCGAACAGCTCGAAGATGAGATCAAGAAACTTGAAGAAGAAAAGAAAATTGCCCAGCTGAATGCTCAATCCGGGGAGCATGTGTATTCAAACGTCAAGATTGCTATGCAACACATTGATCAAGCACCCCCGGGAATCCAAAAAGACCTCCTAAGGGCTTTGATTGAGAATATTACGGTTTATGAAGACCGAATAGTCATGAATATGTTTATAGAAGCTGAATCGCTCCCCCAGATCCTGCTTAACGCCTGCGAAGAAGAAAAAAACCTCACCCCGACCATAAGTCAGGATGAGGTTTCCGACCAATCCGAACACCCCGTGGCCTCTACAGCCTCAGTTTCGAATTGGCGTCAATCAAAGGGTGAGTGACGGGACTTGAACCCGCGACCTGAAGAGCCACAATCTTCCGCTCTAGCCAACTGAGCTACACCCACCATCGACAACAAGTATTAACGTAAATCTGCTGTGCTGCCTGAAATTTTATTATTCCGCCGCAGGCCGGGCCGCAACGGAAGGGCTTAGATTACCAGAAAAATCAATATTTCTCAACTCCCAATGATCCAAGAGCGTATTAAACGAAAAAGTCAAATCAACCGCCATTTGAGCCTGTTGAAAAATCACCGATAGAGCGTCTTTTGCCTCGGAGCCTGGCGAATTCTCTGAAGGCTTGGCTTTGATATTTCCAGTAACCGTTAGCTGATTGCTTTGCGAACGCGCCTGAAGGGAAACATCCATATTGCCCCTTAATTCTGCGACGTGCGCCGATGCTAGCAGATCGCGCTTCTGCCAGTTCACCCAACCGGTCGCCTGAAATTGATTGGGACCGCTAAACGCCTCTCCATCCAGAATCCGACCTATCATAGTAAACGGCACTCGAGAATCGCCGCTTCCCAGAGAGATATTAAACGCCGTCAACTCGACATCCGTCAAAGAAACGCGCATCGCTTCATCAGCATTATGCGACGGGAAACCAATCCTTCCACGAGTGACAACCAATTTCTTGATCACCCCGCTTGGTAAGGCCGGAACCGAACGGACCTGGGCGTCAGGCTTTGCTCCGCTCGAAGAGTTCGGATGCCAATCCAGCACACCTTGCGGGTCGGGATGGAGCGTCAATACCGCCTCATCCAACTCCACTTCTTTGATGCCCCACCGATTGACAGAAAATAAATTCAGATCACCGCGCACGTGCGCGTCCGGCGAGAATAGCAAACCATCCACATTCAAATCTGTGGTATTAATCCCGAAAGGAAATTCATAGCCGACAGCACCGACCGTGACAGACCCATGAAAAAGGGAACCTAATTTGCGCTCCATCAAGGCCTTCCCTTGAAACTTCAGAAAGACCACCAGGCTAACAAAGAACAATAGGGCGCACACAACAATGAATCCAAAGATTTTTCGCCATAGCGCCATAATTGAACTTTTGATAAGCGAAAAAAACGCGACCCCGGCACGAATCGAACGTGCGACCCACAGCTTAGAAGGCTGTTGCTCTATCCAACTGAGCTACGGGGCCAAAATTACTTAATCTGTTATTAGAAAGATTGGCTGACGTCCGAAATGCAAACACTCAAATCAGGACCAAAATCAGCGTTAATTTATAACAGATTTATCATACCGTGTCAAAGCTCAGTATGCCGGATTACCGAGGATTGGAGTTGATCGTATTTCAGGAGGGATTAACGGGCACTTTATCTAGATCACATCGAGGCGGTATTACGAAATGATTTTACCATCAGATCACAAATATCCAACGGCCATAAGCCGCTTGCACCGGCGGATATCGCACGCGTGATAGTATTTGTTGTAAATTCCCTTTACGAAGTCACGGGCGTTGGTCATGGTAATGAGCCGGTCAAACTCGGGAACCTGAAGGGGGAATATTTCCACCCGACGGCAGAATGGAGTTAATAAACTCCGGATTCTTTGAGGTGTATAAAAACGGAGATTATAAAGATCATCTTTTCGGGAAAAAATTCTGAACTTTTCTCTGAGCCAGTCGTTAAGCGCATTGTGGACACTACAGACAATCAATCTCTTGGTGACTCTCACCTGTTCCCGGATCAGGAGCCTAAGTTCCTCATCACTGGAAAAATATGCAAAGAACCCGTTATGAAAAGACACGTCGAAAGTTTTATCTCTAAAGTCCATCTGTTTCGCATCCATCTCAAGCACCTTCCTGTTTAACGTCGGTTCCGCTTTCTTCGCTTTCTCAATGACCTCCCGGCAGGTATCGATACCCGTGCAGGCAATGCCCCAGTTATTAAGAGCTGACGTATCATGAAAGCTGCCCCCGGCAATCTCTAAAACGTTAGCGTCGTATTCACCGAGCAGACAATACAAGTAATACGCCTGAAAGGGCACATATTGGATGTACTCCTCGAAATGGCGGTTCCAGCTGTTTGCCCAGAATGTTGGTGTGTTGTTAAACATAACCATCACCATCTGGAAAATGAAAAGGCCTCTGCAGCTCGAGGCTGCAGAGGCTCGGTGCAACTTTTTCATGTGTCTTACGAACGGCGATAGGAGTCATCATCATCGTCGTCCCGGTTCCAGCTTCTCTGTGAGGGGCTTTCCTCGTCTTCATCCCATTGCTCATATTGGGAGCTGGCAGCATACCCGCCTGGGCGGTTCTTCTCACTATAATCGGAACTTTCATCGTTCCACTCTTCTTGAGAACGGCGGCCCCGATTTGAGCGGGAACGATTTTCATCTCCCCACTGATTGTACTGAGATCCCCCTTGGCCGTATTCACCCGTGCTTCTTTCGGAGTGATCGCGATCTTCACCTTGATTGGAACCCCATCCGCGATTCCCCTCATTATTTTGGGAATACTGATTACCTCGGTAATCCTGATTTTGCTGGGAACGTCCGCGATTGCTGCGTTGACTCTGCGAGCCATAGTTGCCGTTGCCCCAATCTGATTCGGATTCTTGACGGCCTCGACCGTAATCATCTGAATATTGGTTACTGCGGTAATCCTGGCGCTGAGAACGCCCTTGACCGCGGTTTCGTGAATCGTTGTCATCCCAGTTCTCCGAGGACCGGCCCCGATTACCAGAGCTATATTGATTGCTCTGAGATTGATTACCTTGGGACTGTCTGCTCTCGGAGCGGTTCCCCTGGTTGTTACGAGATGAACTACCTTCATGCGAATCACGATAGTCGCTTGCGGTAGTATATTGGTTACCTCGAAACGGGTGGCTTTGGTGCCGACCGCTCGAACGAGAATTGCTCGAATTTCTTTTCTTTGATGAATTCATAGCGTCCTCCTTAATTTGGTTTTTTTAATCGATAATTTAATTATATGAAAGTGAAATGAACACCCCATTAAAAACAAATTAAATAACGCACCTGATTTTTAATCTTTGATGCAATCCGCACCCTGAGCGGTTATGGCCCCTTCTCTCGACGGTGATTCCCGCAACAACCACTCAAACATTACCGCAACTATGGCCCCAAGCAAAGGACCAGCAAGATAAATCCATGTGGTGCTAAAATTCAAACGCACCAAATCAGAAGCCAATGAGCGCGCCGGATTCATGGAGGCGCCGGTGATTGGCGCCGCCCACAATCCGCTTAACGCAATATATCCGCCTACGGCAATCGCGCCATTCGGACCCACGTTTCGTGATCCTCGAGCGGTCCCCAGAATCGTGTTAATGAGTCCTCCTGTTAAAAGAGTCTCTAAAAAGAACGCCTGCTTATTTGTGATGCCGGACATGGGTTGCGTGGCTCCGGCATTTCCAGCATCTGCAAACAGATAATAAATAAATCCGCAGGCCATCATTCCACCGGAGATCTGAGCTAAAACATAATAAGGAACACGGCTCCACGGAAAATTTCTTCGCAATGCAAAAGCAAATGTCACCGCCGGGTTTAAATGGGCTCCGCTCACCAATAAATGATAGCCATGACCATCATCCCGGGCGCCACCGCTACAACATTTGAGCTAACTTCACCGGTCGTTGTTGCGACAACCGAACCGCCGGCCGAGCATAACACGAGGAGAAATGTCCCCCAACATTCAGCAAATATTCGACGCCCAGTGAATTGCGGATCATGAAATTCTTGGTCGCCGAGCACTGACGATTGAGCTGCTGTAAATAACTTTTCTCTTTGCGTTGGATTCATTTTTTTTTGGAACCTTCGCGCCTTTTTCTCTGGCTTCCGAAAGACCGATGGCAATCGCCTGCTTACGGCTTTTGACCTTCTGACCGCTTTTGCCGATTTTTAATTGACCGCTTTTATAGCGGTGCATGGCGCTTTCCACCATCTCCTGAGAATTCTTTCCATATTTGGCCATAACGACCTCCTTTAGCTGGTATACGGTTCTCCACCGTTGGGATGAATCACTTGTCCGGTGATGTAAGAAGCATCACGGGCCGCAAGAAAAACATAAGCCGGAGCCACTTCTTCAGGATGCCCGGCTCGTTTCATCGGTGTCTTGGTACCAAATTTTGCCACATCCTCAGGTGAAAATGACGACGGAATAAGCGGCGTCCAGATG
>JAEUSC010000297.1 GCA_016789035.1 Candidatus Omnitrophota bacterium | reverse complement strand
ATCCATGGATTCTCCTTTAAATAAATCCATCAATGTGAGTTTGAAATATTAATTGTGCGAGCTGCAATACCGATATTGCTGAGCGTCGTTGACAAATCCAACTCGCACAGCTTCACATTCGATATACTTCTTTAATTCCAGGAGGCGCTGTGGATGCGTGATGCGGACACATTGACTATGCAAAGAGGTGGGTTTTGATACTAAACGTGCAAAATCATTCCATAATGACAAATCTGTTTTTCCGTCTAACAAAACAATTTCAGAAGAAATACCGGAGGATTCCAGACCGGCAATCAACTTTAAATATCCTGGCATCAGACAATACGCTTTGACGTGAATGCCGCGCTCATTTTCTAAACGCCTGATCATTCTCAGACAATGCTCATAATCCGCATGGGCATTAAATATTATTTTGTGATCAGTTGACCGGATGACAAACAAATAAAAGTTCATAGTAACCGAACGCTTGGCGCTATTCGGATTAATAGAATTGTGTACCTTAGTTCTCAGTTTCATTGTTATTTCCTATCTTTCGTCGCTATGCGGCCTTCAATAAATACGTTATTCTAATCAGCTAATGTCATATTCGTATAAAATGCAGGACGCCCACACGTCTTTCGCCAACGCGCATACGATTCCTTGAAAGCCCCCACCGCCTCCTTCTTAGTCCGGAATAAAGGAGACGAACTTTCAAAGCCCCCTGCAAGCGCCCCGCATTTTTAATTGTTAGTTATTCGGAGCAACTTCATAAGCACTAATGACTTTCTGAGCGATCTTACTTTGAACATCTTCATTCAAGCATCGCACCAAGTCATACCAGCGCTTATCTCGCCCCTGCTCCTGAGGCATGGACACAAACAACCCCGCTTTTCCATCCACCACTCGCAAGCCTTTGATGAGAAGCGCGTCATTGACTGACACGTCAACAAAGGCCTTCAAGCGACTTCCTTCAGGAAGGCGATGAATCTTGGCAATCTTAAACTCAAGATTTTGTGTTAACATTTCGTACCCCCAATGCATCCGCTTTGAGTGCGTCGTTAAAAACGGGCGGACGCGTCACATTCATTATTTATTTTTTGTTTCCCCGGTTTCCGCCTGTTTGAAACATTTGGAACACGGTGTCAGATTACGGCTGGTCGCTTCTTCCATAGAAATAGCCACCGGATTTTTCTTGCTGATTAAGGAACATTCGGCCTGATGATACTTCTTCCCATTCTTCGTTGCATACACCGTCTGCGCAAATGCCATCGTGCTCGACATGATCATCAAACCGGTCAATAGTCCTGCTATAGTTGATTTCATCTTTCACTCCCTCCTTTCCTTAATTTTTTACGAATTAATTCTGTTTGATCTGATCCATTTTCCGGCTGAATTTCCCACCGGTATATCCGTCCAATACAGCCGTAAGCTCCGCCAATCGCATTTCTTCTTCTATCATGTCATTTTCATAATCATCCGAAAGAAGTGCCAATTGGGCACGGCGGCGTTCAAAGTAGATCCGAGTCACCTGATCTAAAACCTCTTCACGCAGTTCCGTCATTAACTTTGAACGGGAATCGATTGATGTCTGATCGGAACTCCATACCAGGTCGCTCAAGTGCCAGGAAAGTCCAACGTCCCAGTCCAGAAGATCGCGCCCCTTGGTCAACACATCCGGGTTGCCTCCCGTGTCCCAATGCAGCAACTCGGTGCTGCTGCGGTCAAGACCTGTCGATAAAGACGGCACCCAAGCCTTTAAGCGTGATTGCCGTTGCCAGCGTTTGATTTTATCCGGATGGACGTCGGCATATTCAATGGCCATGGCTTGAACATCTTTAATGGTGGGCTCGTTCTCAAAATGCTTTTCAACATCCTGATACTTTGCAAATACCTTTGAAGGTGATTCGGTATTCTTAAACCGCGACTCTGTCTGTGGTGAATAAACATAAAACCCGCGATTGGTCGCCACATAAATGCGTCCCGCATCATCCAAGGCCGCATCAAAAATATTATTTGTAGGTAATCCTCGGTAATGTTTTACCCAACGGTCGCCTTGCAAATGAAAAACGCCTTCCTGAGTGGCCGCCCATAACCAGCGAACCTGCGGATCAATCTCTAAGGACTCAAGCGAGCTCACCGATAAGCCGTTATTCGAAAGAGGCTCCCAATTTAACCCGTCATTTTGCGTATGAAAAATACCATGACGCGTGGACAAATAAATTTCCCCTACGTCAGGAACATCAACATCTATAATTTCGTGAATCAAGGGCGCCTGCTCCGCATCCACCGGCAGATCCGCTGCCTCCTGTTCGCGGGACGCGCCGGCTGAGAATATTTCCTTATAATCATCGGTAGCAGCATCATAACGATAGAGCGCATTGGGTGTGACCGCGTATACAACCGATCCATAGGACGCCATGCGGACAACAGACTGTTTACCCAGCTTCCCCGACAACGAATTCCAGCGTCCGCTGTCCAATGCTCGAGACAACATTCCTTCATCGGTCGCCACAAAAACTTTGCCTTGCGCAAAGGCTAACGCGCGGCAACCGCGATGGATAAACGCGTTGCTCCAATGCCCATTAGGCCCCAGAACTTCCACACCGTCAGCTGTGACTACATAAAATTCCTGCGGACTAGAAGGGTTTTGCTTCAAATCGAAGACTTGTTTATTGAGAGATTGCTGCGGCGCTTGGTGAGGGTTGACGCGATAAAGAAAATGACTGCTTGCGATCCAGAAAGCATCTGGTTGACGTTTATCAATGTAGATTTTGA
>JAEUSC010000255.1 GCA_016789035.1 Candidatus Omnitrophota bacterium | reverse complement strand
TTATGAACAAAGGGGTTGGAAATTTTCTGTTGAGTTTTATTTTTGTCTGTGGGGCGTTAATCACTGGTTGTTCGCAGCCTTCTAGTTCCAGTAACACAATTGAAATTTGGCATTGGATGACAGATCGTCAAAATGCCCTTGAAACCTTGGCACAGAAATATGAAACTGAAACAGGTGTCAAAGTTAAGTTTGAACTTTTTTCCCCATCTGACGCCTATTCCCAAAAAGTTGTAGCTGCAGCACAAGCACATGTCCTACCTGATGTGTACGGAATTCTCGACAAAAAATCGATAATGGCTTCATTTATTAAAGCCGGTTACGTTGCTGATTTAACAGCCGACTTTAAAGCCGATAATGCTGCATGGGAACAAAGTATGTTTGAAAAGGCTTTGGCCAGCAACCGATTTGATGAAGGAAATGTTGATGGTGTTAATCCCGGGATATATGGGGTTCCGCTAGATGTTACAAACATTCAAATGTTATATAACAAGAAGCTTTTACAGAAGGCGGGAATCAATGAGCCCCCCAAGAACTTCGATGAGTTTCTCAGTAATATTGAGACACTAAAACGGTTAGGTATTCCTCCATTTGTATCGGGGTTTGGGGAGTTATGGCTTGCTGATGCATTTGCCTCTAATTATGCCTTCAATATTATGGGTGAAGAAAAAGTCATGGAAACTTTTCAGGGAAAGGTTCCATATACGGATCCCGACTGGGTCAAGGTTTTCGAAGTCTTTGCCCAGATGTCTCAAAAAGGAGCTTTCATTGAAGGTATTGTTACTAAAGGAAATAAATTTGCAGAACAAGATTTTGCTTTGGAACGTGCGGCTTTTGCCTTTAATGGATCATGGTGTGTCAACGTCTATAACGAAATGAATCCTTCTCTTGAGTATAGCGCCATGCTACCCCCGCCAGTTAACGGTACACGTCCGATGCAGATATGGGGTGGGGCGGGATCGTCATTTGTTGTCAATAATGGTTCAGTTAAAAAAGATGTGGCTATTAAGTTCTTGAAATGGCTCTCGGCTAAAGATCAACAAGTGTTTTTAGCGACTCAAACAAAAAATCTACCTGCCAATAAAGAGGCGCTATCTTCAATCCCTGAAGTGCTTTCAGGTTTTACAAAGGGAATGGATAATACAACGCATCCGACGATCTGGAAGTACAATGAAGATCCTTTGGTGATTGAGGCGTTCGATAAAGGTCTTCAGGCAATTATTATCGGTGAAAAGACCCCTCAGGAAGTGGCGGCCAAGGTCCAGGAAATTAAAGTCCGACAAATGAAGCGTGCGCAGCGACACTAAGATTTATGAATTCACCTAAAGCAAAAGTTTTTGAAATCAAAGGGAATCTGGAAAATTTCCTTTTTGTTTTACCCGCCCTTCTAATTTTCTCCATATTCTACATTTACCCTTTTTTTGAGCTTATCAATTTGGCACTTCGCGAATGGAATGGTGTGGATCCGGTGAAAACATTCATTGGATTTCGTAACTTTCTTGATATGGCTCAAGACACCGTTTGGTGGAATTCCATTGTTCATGCTGGTTATATAACTCTCATTGCATTGACCTTCCAGAATGCTTTGGCTTTTGCATTGGCGTTGGCCTGTGATAGAGAAATTAAGATGAAGAACTTCTACCGGGTTGTTTTTTTTATCCCGCCTGTTCTTTCTGAAATGGTTGTTGGGTATATTTGGCAATGGATTTTAGATCCTAATATGCAGAATGGGCAGTATGTGGGAGTCTTGAATTTTATTTTGGCCAAATTAGGCCTGCTGAATTTGATCCACAGTTGGCTAAGCGATCCAAACACTGTGTTGACGTGTATTGCCGTTATTCATTCCTGGAAAGGGTTTGGATGGGGGTTTATTATGTTGCTGGCTGGATTGCAAACCATTGATAAACAGCTCTATGAAGCGGCAAAGGTTGATGGCGCCGGGGCTTGGAGTACATTTATGAATGTAACGGTGCCTATGATGCTTCCGGTGATTATGGTGGTTGTTATCTTGACTATTTTAGGTTCTATGCAGGCCTTTGTTTTGATCATTTCTTTGGTCAGTCAAGGATTGGCAGGGTATACAGAAGTGCCCGTTACCGAAATCCTAGGGTCGATGAATGGTAATAAGCAGTTTGGGTATGCGTGTGCGCAAGCCATGGTTTTCGGATTGATACTGGTAGTCAGTTCGTTTTTATTAAAAAAAGTTTCGGATAAAATGAAGCAGGCGTAAATGGCGGCAACTCAATATAAAGCCTTTGATTTTTTTAAAAATATTTTCATTCATGCGTTTTTGATGATTGTTACAGTCTCATGTCTTTTTCCGTTGTTTTGGATGTTACGATGTTCGTTAATGTCCAATTCGACGGTTTTGGTTGATAAGTCGATCATTCCGCAGACGATCAATTGGGAAAATTATTACATTGCATGGACGAAGGGTAGCTTTGGGACGTATTTCCTTAACAGTGTTATTTACACGGTGTGCGTGGTTTTCGGAATTGTTGTGGTTTCCTCTTTGGCGGCTTATGCATTTTCCCGGTTGAAATTCCCTGGTAAAGATATCATTTTCAATTTGTTTGTTGCCGCAATGATGATCCCTCTTCCTGGAAGTTTCGTTCCATTATATGTTTTGATGACAAAATTACACCTTGTGAATACGCGGATAGGGTATATACTTTGTATGATTAACGTCGGCCTTTCTTTAAGCATTTTACTTCTAAAAACATTTTTTGATAAAATGCCTCCTGACTTGGAGGATGCGGCCAGAATAGACGGTTGTAGCAAGTTAGGTATTTGGCGACATGTCGCGCTACCTTTAGCTAGACCAGCTTTGGCTGTTATTGTGATTTACAACTCATTGAATGTATGGAACGAATACATTTTAGCCACATTATTATTAGGGGAAAGATCTCTCATGCCGTTGCAGCGTGGGTTAGAGGTTTTTCGTGGAACTTATCAAACAGACTATCCTGTTCTAATGGCAGGGCTTACGATGACCGCGCTGCCAATTATAGTCATTTATCTCTTAATGCAAAAGCATATCGTCAAGGGACTTTCCTCGGGAGCAGTTGTCGGCTAATGACAATCGGTGCCTACATCAGAATTTGTGCCGTTAGTATTGTTGTATGTACCAGTTGTTGCTTATTTCCTCATCGTGCTATCTCCGCCGTAGAATCCGCAGCAAAAAAAGATGCACCTACTCCATTACCAGCGGCTAGTGACTCTAAGCCAGAATTGAAAGATTTGGTGCGAAATGCTTGGTCGGCATCAAGCAAGGCTGACTGGGACCAACTCACATCCGTTTTTGATCAGACTGTCAAGCTCTATGGCGAAGAAGCATCAAAGGAATGCGCCAAGCTTTCCGGATTTCCCTCTCGTGACGTAATCGAAAAATATAAAGTCATGAATGATGTGGCAACCGTTTATTTCATTATGGCCGAGGGGCTAATGTATCAAGGTAAGAGTGAAGAAGCCACGGCCCTTTTTCAAGAAACGATTCAGACGTACAAGTGGGCCCAGGCTTTCGATCCCAGCCGCGGCGGATATTGGTCGATTGCGGAGAAAAGTCAGGCCAGTATCGATGTGATTTCTGGAAAAATCACACAAGAGGAAGAGGTCAATGATAAAAAGCCCGTGCTGCAGACCATGCCGAATCTCGTGAATAGTGGTAAAGATGAGATTGTCGACTACACAAAATATGGAAATTTCTTAAATGTAGGCACTAAAGATTATCATTATCAAATCAAAGATGTAAAGGTCTTGGCGGAAGCGGTCGGCGAAGGAATCTATCCTAATTTGACGGATATTTATAAGAATCCTAATTATAAAAAGGCGGTGGCCGAAGGCCGTCTAGAGGGAAGTCATTGGGATTTTGTTCGAAAAGATGACTTAGAGGCCGCGATATTTAAATGGGCGACGGCCCCGGAACCATGGGGGGTCAGGCTGTTTTATATGGGTATGATTTATGAAAAGGCCAAAATGTATAAGCAGGCGCTCAAAGCCTACCATGCGCTTATTGTCCATTATCCGAATGCGACGGCTTGGACTTATTGGCAGACCCCCTGGTATCCTGCACAGGCGGCGATTGCAAAAATTAAACATATCGTTCGCGAGCACCCGGAACTGAATTTAAAATTCAAGTGGGGAAAAATTACAATCGACAATGCATTCGATAATGATACTAAAAATGATATTGTGATTACGTCGCCAGGCGTTATCGAAATAAAGACAGAAGAAGATATAACTAATGAAAAGTTGGGTCTAGATAAGAAAAAAGTAAAGTTAACGAGCCAGAAAAGAACGTTGGGTCAGGGTAGAGTTCAGTTGGTGCAATATACTAACGGTCATTGGCAAATGACCGTAGATGGTAAGCCATATGTGATTCATGGGATTACTTACGCACCAACCAAGGTTGGACAAACTCCAGATAAAGGAACTGTCTCCAACTGGATGACGGATGATTTCAATAAGAACGGTTTAATTGACGGCCCCTATGAATCATGGGTGGATAAGAATTTGAATAATGTTCAAGATTCTGACGAGCCTGTTGTAGGTGATTTTCAACTGATGAAGGAAATGGGTGTCAATACTCTTCGCGTTTACCATCAACCACTTGAGCCAGATAAGAAGATTCTGCAGGAACTCTATGAAAAATTTGGTATTCGAGTGATTATGGGCGATTTTGTCGGCAAGTACACTCTTGGGTCCGGAGCCGCCTGGGCAGATGGGACGGACTATGAAAACCCGGAACATCGTAAGCATATGATGGAATCTGTGACTAAAATGGTTATGGATCATAAAGACGAGCCTTATTTGCTATTGTGGCTCCTGGGGAACGAAAATAATTACGGAGTCGCCTCAAATGCGGATAAAAAGCCTGAGGCCTATTATAAATTTATTAATGAAGTTGCTTTGATGATCAAGAAATTAGACCCTGATCATCCGGTGGCTCTTTGTAATGGTGATACTTTATTTTTGGATATTTTTGCTAAAAATTCTCCGGATGTTGATATTTACGCCGCGAATGTTTATCGTGGCGATTATGGTTTTGGGTCATTCTGGGATCAGCTTCACGATGCAACGGATAAACCGGCATTTATCACAGAGTACGGGGCCCCTGCATATACGCCTCATATGTCCGTTCAGGAAGGTGAAGATGCCCAAGCCGAATATCATCGTGGTAATTGGTTAGATATTGACGAAAATTTAGCTGAATATGAGCAAGGTGCTGGCAATGCTTTGGGCGGAGTCGCTTTTGAATGGATGGATGAATGGTGGAAAAACTACGAGCCGTTTAAGCATGATAAAAAATCAGATGTTATCGGTCCATTCCCAGGGGGGTACTATTACGAAGAATGGTTTGGTTTGGTTGGTCAGGGAAATGGAAAAAGCAGCCCGTATTTAAGACAGTTGCGTAAGGTTTATCATATGTATCAAGATTTGTGGAACCGATGATTTACGGAGGTTTGTAGACGGAAAATAGTGTTGGATATTATGCAGAAATGGTATATACTTATTCAAAAATTGCTAAAAAATGTCATCCGTTAGTCAAGTCTGAATTTAAAAACCCAAATTAAATCACGTTGAGGAGGATGTATGAAGAAGTTGGTTTTGTCGGTCGTTTTACTTTTAGCGAATGCCTTTGTAATTAGTTTTGCCACACCTTTGGCATTGGCATATGAATTCGGGGATTTTCGTTCCGCTACTTTAGTCGGTAAGGCTTGGACAGCTTTAAATGGTGGAGATATCGAAGCAGTGTTGGCGTATACCAACAAATGTTTGGAGCTTTATGGTGAACAGGCACGAACAATGCAGGGTGAATTAAAGGATTATGTGGTCGGTGATCCTAAAGATGTGCACGCAAAATGGGCGCTCAATGACGTTGCAACATCGCTCTACATTCAAGGAGAGGCTTATCGCAAGGCCAACATGAAAGATGAGGCTTTGGAAGCATACAAATCTATTGTCGATAATTATTCATTTGGCCAGACATGGGATCCTAAGGGATGGTTTTGGAAACCTGCCGACGCTGCAAAAGAAAAGATTGCGATGTTAGAGTCTGGCGTTGAGTTGGATTTCGGTGATT
>JAEUSC010000233.1 GCA_016789035.1 Candidatus Omnitrophota bacterium | reverse complement strand
AGAGTTAAAGACTTTTTTAGACGCAGTTCCGGATTTCGTTTCAGAAGACAAAATGATTACGTTGGTAACGGACTTTGCCGGCCAGATGGGCGTAAAAATAGTAACATTTTCACCCACAGTGATTGAGAAAAAAAATAATGTGGAGACGACCGCAATTAAATTTACTATGGCTGCTGATTCTTTCGCCGAAATGATACGGTTTATGTCCGCCATTGAAAGAGGTAAAGACTTTTTGCAAATTTGGAGCTGCGAAGTTGAGCCTCAGCAGAATTCCCGCTCTGCTGCCGCTGACCCGAAGAAGGTTCCGATTAACTTTCGTATCCAGGTTGCTTCTGTAAGGGTGAAAATATGAAGGTCACGGAATGTTTCCTAGCCGGTTGCTTGTTGAGTTGTGGCCTGGCTGCCTCGTTCGGCTTTGCACAAGAAACGCCTTATTTTCTGTCGGATTTGAACGGCTTACGGGATCCGTTTGCATCCCAGGTTCCTGCTCCAAAGGTCGAACCTCCTCGTGTTGTTCAAAAGACTCCCCCGGTGGTCTCTAACGTGGAGGTTAAGCCAATTAAATCTGTGCAACCGGTCCAGGATCCAGCCGTTATTGCAGGGAATGCAGCGTTGACTAGTCAGACTAATGCGCAGGCGGCCGTAGGATCGTTGGTTGTTAAAGGCATGGTTTGGAACACGGCATCTCCGCAAGCGATTATCAATAATCAAATTTTAAAGGTGGGCGATGAGGTTCAAGGAATGCAAATTCTTTCCATCGAAAGTACCGGTATAGAGCTGTCCACCAAGACAGTTGATGCTAATGGCGTTACGCAAAAGGGGGCGAATGTTAAAATTGGCATGTCAGATAAGAGAAAGTGACGAGAAACGGCTTTCTTACCTGGGAGAAAAAATAATGAGAATGTTCAAGTTGGCGACCCTCATTTTGTGTTGCTTATGTCTTTTTACTCCGGTAACTCTTTGGGCTGATTATTCAACTGAGTCCAGCCGATTTGTTTATCCGAATTATTCCAAAAGAATTTCCATGGATTTTAAAGATGCGGCCTTGGAAGATGTTTTGAAAATTTTCTCTCAACAGTCGGGGATGAATTTTATTGCGGCCAGTGAATTGAATAACAAAAAAGTGACCTTGTTTTTGGATAATATTCCGGTCGAAGAAGCCTTGGAAAAAATATTGAGTGCCAACGGTCTAGAATACGAAATGCAGCCAGGAAGTGATATTTTTGTGGTCAAGGCTTTGCCTGGAGAGGGGCAAGATTTGATTACCAAAATTTATCATTTGAAATATGCCACGGTTCCCTCATCAAAACTGAACTCGACCATAACAATTAGTGGCTCATCGGAATCTTCGGGTTCAGAAACGACGGTCGCTTCAACGCCTGCGTCCAGTTCGGGGGACGGAATTTTATCTGCGGTTCGGGGAGTACTAAGTAGGTATGGGAAGGTGATGGAGGATGCGAGAACCAACAGTTTAATTGTCACGGACGTTGAAGCTCAATTTAAGTATATAGAATCTTTGATCGCACGATTAGACGTTGATGTTCCCCAGATCATGATTGAAGTCGAAATG
>JAEUSC010000017.1 GCA_016789035.1 Candidatus Omnitrophota bacterium | reverse complement strand
CAATAAGGGTGGTTATACAGCTGTTAGTTTGAAAAGATCGGGTTCTGGGTATGTCGGTCCTCAGGGAGAGTATTACGCAGACTTTCCAAAGGTGGAGCAGCTGAGGGTGATGTATGCGAAATAGGAATTTCAATTCTTTTCATAATGTTTTTATAAATAAGGAATTATCTTCACCAAAAGATATTGAAAGACGGAATGCAGGAAATAACAAACGATCTTTTGAAATTAGCTGCCGATGGAGACATGGCAAGCTTCAAGAAATTATATGAGGCGTCCGCCAGTTTTGTGTATAACGTGGCTTTCAGGGTGGTGGGGCGTCATGAGGATGCGCAGGAAGTAACACAAGAAGTTTTTCTAACGGCGTTTCATAAATTAAAAGAATTCCGTTATCAGTCTTCGTTTAAGACTTGGGTTTATCGCGTCACAGTGAATCAGGCCATTAATTATGCCAAGAAAAATGTGAGGCAAAATCAAACGATGGAATATGACGAAAATGTTAATGCTGTTGAAGTGCCATCCGAAACAAGACAGAAAATGGACCAGGAGGCGCGTGAAAAATTGGCTCAAGAACTGCTTAATCAGCTGAATCCAGACCAGCGCGCATGTATAGTTTTGCGAAATCTGGAAGGCTTGAGTTATCAGCAAATGGCTGAGGCTTTGGGGATTAATATCAACACTGTCCGGACACGTTTAAAGAGAGCTCGCGAAGCGCTGATGGCGTTAGGAAAAGAGGTGACGCAAAATGAAGTGTAATCAAATTCAAGAACTCTTATTGACGGATTATTTAGATAATTGTCTTGAGAAAAGCCTAAAAACGAAGATTGATGAGCATATCGGTCAATGCCCAGAGTGTATGCAGTTTAAGAAAGCCGCAGTGTTGGCTACGGTTGATGTATTCAAGGGATTGGAAAAGGAAAGGGTTCCGGAAAATTTATGGAGCAAAATTGAGTCTTCTTTGGAAAATGAACCTCAAATAGCACAGGGCGCAGGTCTATGGTCAACGTTCTTTCGGCCGCTGTTTGCAAACCCGGCGCCGGTATTGACAATCGCAGTCTTGATAATATTTTTGGGTTTGGGCAGAGTTAATCA
Organism: Candidatus Omnitrophota bacterium; assembly: GCA_016789035.1. GTDB lineage: Bacteria > Omnitrophota > Gorgyraeia > Zapsychrales > Fredricksoniimonadaceae > JAGNTT01. The sequence goes on along the minus strand of JAEUSC010000017.1, from coordinate 420 downwards.
ATGGAATGCGCATCGTGTTCAATTGAATCAACAGTCTAAAGAGTTCCTGGTTTCTGTAATGAATTCCAGCTCCGCAATATTAATTGATGACGATGAAGGTTATGGAACAAATGTTGAACAGGTGTTTTTATAAGGAGAATGGTTATGAAGAAAATGACGTTGATAGCCAGTGTGTTTTTCATGATGGTAGCCGGCGGCATTGTTGCTCAGGCGGGTGAAGGGATTGGAGAGCATAGGGGGGAATGGAAACAGCGTATGGAAGGTCAGATGCAAAAGCTGTTTGACGATTTGAATCTGTCCCAAGAACAAAAGAAAATGCTGGAAGAAAACCGAAAAGGCCATCGCGAGCAGATGGCAATTTTGCGTAAGAATATGCGTGAGTGGCGTCTACAAATGCAGGAAGAATTGCAAAAGCCCGAA
>JAEUSC010000101.1 GCA_016789035.1 Candidatus Omnitrophota bacterium | reverse complement strand
TTTAATATCAGCGCCTGCCACAAAGACATCCCTTTTAGCGCTCATGAGCACCAACACTTTCACAACCGGATTAGTGTTCACATTACTAATGATCATATCCAGCTGATGAATAGTATCGGCATTCAGGACATTGACTTTGGCCTGAGGATTATCAAAAACGATGTATCCGATAGAAGAGTCTGCTTTAAATTGGACCGACATAGTCGCCTCGTTTCCAATAAGGTTTATTTACGTTCCAAAACCATGGCCGCGCCCTGACCGCCGCCGATACACAAAGACACAACTCCATATTGAAGGTTGTTGCGCTTCAAATGCTTGAGCATCGTGAGAATCAACCGCGCCCCGGAAGCGCCGACCGGATGGCCGAGAGCAATGGCTCCGCCGTGAACATTCAACTTGTCCGGATTAATCGCACCGGTATAACCTTCGTATCCAAACTTCTTGGCAAAATCATTCGATTCCAAAGCTTTAACGCACGCCAAGACTTGAGCGGCGAATGCTTCGTTAATCTCAAAGGCCTGCACGTCAGAAAACTTTAGACCGGCCTTCTTTAACGCTTGTGGAATGGCATGAGCCGGACCAATACCCATGCGCTGCGGCTCAACCCCGGCCACGGCATAAGACCGAACATAACCCAGCGGTTCCTTCCCCAATTCTTTTGCCTTGTCTTCATCTGCTACTAATATGGCAGCGGCTCCGTCGGTAATCTGGCTGGAGTTTCCTGCGGTTACCGTTCCTGTTCCCCGTTCAAAATACGGCTTAAGTTTGGCCAAGGCTTCAAAAGATTGATTGTCCCTCGGACCGTTATCATCCATCACTGCTTCCTTAAACTTTGGCGATGGAATCACAGGAACAATTTCTTCTCTTAAAAATGATCTGGACTGCAGCGCCCGCTGATGACTGATTAAAGAAAACTTATCCTGATCCGTACGAGAAATTCCGAACTCTTTAGCCAAAACTTCGGCCGTCTGTCCCATGTTTAATCCGCAGACAGGATCGGTTAATCCAAGCTGCAACCCGACCTTTGGAGATAGAAACTTAAAACGAAATTTAGTAAAAATCTTTAATTTTTCAGGGAGAGTTTTGGCCCGCATTAAAGCGCCTAAGAATTCCTGATAGTCCTTCGAGAAATAAAAAGGAATATTGCTCATCGATTCGGTCCCGCCTGTTAGAAAGCATCGACCTTCATCCGCCTTTATTTTAATTGCAGCGTCCATCACCGATTCCAAACCCGAAGCGCAGTTACGGTGCACAGTAAATGCCGGCGTTGTTTTGGGAATGCCGCTTAACAAGGCAATGACACGGGCGATGTTGGCCGCATCCGCAGGCTGACCGACACAACCGAAAATCACTTCATCAATCACCTTCGCATCAACACCCGTACGCTCCAGAAGCTCACGTGTGACAATGCGTCCTAATTCCTGGGCGGATGTAAAGTTAAATGCCGTTCCCATCTTACAAAAAGGAGTTCGAATTCCGTCGATAATTGCAATGCGTCCCATATCAGTTCCTCGGTGACCTCGCAGAAATCTGCGAGGTATTTCATTTTGGACGAATATCCAAGATCCTTTTTTCCTTATTGGCTGTCTCCAGCTCTAAGCGCTTAATCATTTCATTCATAGACAGGCAGGTGACAGAATTGGGAGAAACTTCTGTGGCTGCCAATAGTTTCTTACGGATAACATCCTCAATCTCTGATACATTGACACCCTGGCGTACGGAAATATAAACACATAGCTCATCAACATCGAAGGGATCATTATTATGCTTGCGCACTTCGATCTGCCATTCTTCAATCCCTTCAATCTCTGAAAACACCGTCGAGAAATGATTAAAGTTGACCAAAGATCCTTTGACTTTAGAAAGCTGAAGGTCTTTGGTATCGGACAATCGCACAATGTCGTTGGATATTCTTGCCACTTTACGCCCGCAATAGGGACACGGACCGTAAACAATCCCGCCTTTAACAAAATCCCCGGTGCGATAGCGCAAGACCGAGCTTGCGCGCGAATCCAAAGATGTGTAAACCAGCTCGCCGTCCTCGCCTTCGCGGTTAACTTCTCCCGTTTTAGGATCGATCACTTCAAAAATCTCTT
>JAEUSC010000080.1 GCA_016789035.1 Candidatus Omnitrophota bacterium | reverse complement strand
CCAAACGCCACATATGGATGCCTTGGCCCGTACCGGTTTATGCGCCATGGTAAAGACAATCCCCGACGGTTTTCCCCCGGGATCGGACATCGGAAATCTCTCCTTGCTGGGTTATGATCCTTCGCAAAACTTTTCCGGCAGGGCGCCGTTAGAAGCGGCCAATATGGGAGTGATTTTGGCAAACGATGAAGTGGCCTTTCGCTGCAATCTGGTAACCCTGCAAGACGGTCGGATGAGGGATTACAGTGCCGGCCATATTTCTTCCGGCGAAGCAGAGCACATCATTAGCGTCTTAAATAAGAATTTGTCTGGTCCGAGGATAAAGTTTTATCCCGGAAAAAGTTATCGTCATTTGCTGGTTTCAAAAGTAGATGATGTTCCGGGTGTATTAAAAATCCAAACGAGACCGCCGCATGACATTCTCGATGCTGCAGTCCAAGATCATTTGCCGCAAGGTGCCGGCAGCGAAATTTTGTTGGATCTCATGAAGCGAGCCAATCAGTTGCTAAAGGACCATCCTGTCAACGTCGATCGTATCAAACGCGGTGAGCTTCCGGTTACCGACATTTGGTTTTGGGGACAGGGCAGCAAACCTCAGTTTCAGGCTTTCAAAGAGAAGTTTGGCTTATCGGGATCCATGATTTCCGCAGTGGATTTGGTTAATGGGATCGGCCGTTTGACGGGTTTGGATGTCATCACGGTCCCAGGCGCCACGGGTTATTACGATACTGATTATGCAGCCAAAGCTCGATACGGATTGGAATCTTTGGAGCAAAAGGATTTTGTTTATATTCACGTGGAGTCCCCTGATGAAGCGGGCCACAACGGAGACTATAAGGAAAAGGTCAGAGCCATCGAAGCCATTGATAAAGACATCGTGGCAGCCATTATTGAATGGGGAAAGACGCATCCGGATTATCGTTTATTAATAGCTCCTGATCATCCGACGCCTGTCAAAAAAAGAACGCATACGCGGGCACCGGTTTGTTTTGTAATGTCCGGTAAAGGGATTGATACGAATGGAATCTCAAGTTATCAAGAACAGTCAGCAGAGGCAGGCGGATTAAAGTTCACCAGCGGGGCTGACATGGTTTCGTTCTTTTTGAAAAGCTAATTTAATTATTAATCATCGTTACAAGGAATAAAAATGGATAGAGAAATCATCGTTCAGAAATTCGGAGGATCTTCCGTTGCAGATGTTGACCGTATCAAAAATGTTGCCAGACGAATCGTAGAGACTAAGACGAAGAACAATGATATCGCCGTGGTCGTGTCGGCGCTCGGTGATACAACAGATGATTTGGAGGCCTTAGCGCTTAAGATTACGGAAACTCCCCCGGACCGTGAAATGGACATGCTTCTATCAACGGGCGAACAGATTTCTTGCGCCTTGGTTGCTATGGCTGTTAAAGCGCTTGGACATGATGCAATCTCTTTAAACGGCCGTCAGGTTGGTATTAAGACCGACAAGACGCACACCAAAGCACGTATCATCTCTATTGATGGAAGACGTATTCGCGAAGCCTTTAAACAGGGAAAGATTGTGATTGTTGCTGGTTATCAGGGAGTGACCAGTAGCGATGAAATTACAACGCTTGGGCGAGGAGGTTCGGATCTTACGGCGGTCGCCATCGCCAAGGCATTGAATGCCGATGTTTGCGAAATTTACACGGACGTCACAGGAATTTTTACAACGGATCCGCGCGTAGTTAAAGAGGCCAGGAAATTAAAAAATATCACCTTTGATGAGATGCTGGAAATGGCATCCTTAGGTGCACAGGTTATGCAGGCGCGTTCCATTGAGGTGGCCCGCCGTTTCAATATTCCCTTACATGTCAGATCGAGTTTTCAGAAGGAGGAAGGAACAATGATTGTGAAAGCAACGGAAAAAATGGAAGAAGTCGCTGTTCGCGGCATCACATGCAATAAAAATGAAGCTAAGATTACGATCTGCAGCGTCCCTGATAAACCAGGAGTTGCAGCGCAGATTTTTACAAAAATTTCGATGGTCGGCGTCAATGTCGATACCATTGTCCAGAACGTCAGCCATACAAAAATTACGGATATTTCCTTTACGGTTCCAAAGGCTGATTTGAATAAGGCCATTAAAGCGGCCCAGGAAGTCGGCCAAAAGGTAGGGTTGGGTGGTATTTTGCATGACGACAATGTCGCCCGCGTTTCTGTCGTTGGTTCGGGCATGCGTTCTCATCCCGGAATTGCGGCCCAGATGTTTAAAACTCTGGCCGATAACAAAATTAACATTGAAATGATTTCGACATCTGAGATCAGCATTTCTTGCATTATCCGTAAGGATGAAGCCGACCGAGCGGTCAAGGCATTGCACAAACAATTTGATTTAGATAAAAAGATAGTTTAACGGCTGTAAATGTTGGACAGCTGAAAGGATTCTGTATGTCTCGCATAGTCATCTATGATACAACGATTCGTGATGGATCACAAACTCAAGGTGTCTCATTTTCTGTGAAAGATAAAATTAAAATCACAGAAAAGCTTGATGATTTGGGTGTTCATTACATTGAAGGCGGATGGCCGGGGGCGAATCCGAAGGATACGGAATATTTTCAGCACTTTAAGGGAAAGAAGCTTAAAAATGCCATCATCACAGCTTTTAGTATGACGCGTCGTGCTGGCACCACGTGCGAAAATGATGTGAATATGCAGGAACTTTTGAGGTCGGGTGCCCAGACGGTCACAATCGTCGGCAAAAGTTGGGACATGCAAGTTTTGGAGATCGTCAAAACCACCCTCGAAGAAAATTTAGAAATGATCGGTGAGTCCGTAGCCTATCTCAAGAAAAACAAGCGGGAAGTTATTTACGATGCCGAGCATTTTTTTGATGGATTTAAACGAAATCCGGCTTATGCCTTAAAAGCTATTCAAGCTGCATCTAAAGCGGGCGCTCATTGCATTGTTTTATGCGACACTAATGGCGGCACGCTTCCGGAAGAAGTCAGCGCAATTATTGCTAAAGTCAGAAATAAAGTCAAAACACCCCTGGGGATCCATTGCCATCATGATTTGGAGCTGGGAGTCGCCAACAGCATCGCTGCTATCAAAGCCGGCTGTGTTCAGGTTCAAGGAACGTTTAATGGTTTAGGTGAGCGTTGCGGGAATGCAAATTTAGTGACAATCGTTGGGATTTTACATACAAAGTTGGGGCTTCAATCCCTCCCGGAAAAAAACATTAAGAAATTGATGGGGGTGGCCTA
>JAEUSC010000050.1 GCA_016789035.1 Candidatus Omnitrophota bacterium | reverse complement strand
GATCTTCCTGAAGGTCCCGAAGATGCGTTGACACGAAAAGACCTTTCGTTGAGTGCAACGGACTTTGTCATTGCGCACGTGGCCAATCTTAAGGCCGTAAAAGGTCATCGCTACCTACTTGAAGCACTAAAAGACATTGTTCCTCAGTATCCACACGTGCACCTGCTGCTCATTGGTGAAGACACAACCAACGGAGAAATCGCCCAGCTTGTCAAAAAGTTAGGGCTTGATCGCAATGTCCATTTCTTGGGAAAGCGCAAGGACGTTCGTAAAATTTTGCCGGTTACAGATTTGTGCGTCCTGCCGTCATTAAGCGAAGGTATGTCCAATGCGATATTGGAATATATGGCGGCAGGTAAAGCAGTGTTAGCAACCAGGGTCGGAGGGACACCCGAACTGGTGGAAGATCAGATTACAGGGATTTTAGTAGAGAAAGAAAATAGCGGAAAAATTAAAGACGCATTGCTGCAATTGATCAAAGATCCTGTTTTGAGAGGGAGAATGGGAGAGGCCGGAAAAAAGAAAGTGTATGCCCATTTTTCCATGCCCGGAATGATCAAGCGCTATAGCGAATTCTTTGAATCAGTGCTTCCTCAGGAATTTAAAATCATGCATTTTATTAGCAGCGGCGGTTTCTTCGGCGCAGAGAATGTTTTGATTAATCTAGCTGCGAATATGGATAAATCGGTTTATCATCCTATTGTTGCGGCGATTCAGGATGGCCGGTATCCAAACTTGCAGGTGGTGGAAAAGGCCCGCGAAATGAAAATTCCTGTCAAAGTCTTTCAAAGTAAAGGACGAATTGACTTTGATACAGTTTCAAAGGTCCGTCGGTGCTTGATTGCCCATAAAATTGATGTCCTGCATACGCATAATTACAAATCCGATATCATTGGTGCCTTGGCTGTGAGAAGCCTGAATGTGAAACTGATCGCCACGGCTCACGGTTTTACGGATGTAAACCACAAAGTTTCAGGATACGAACGGCTGGATCGCTGGTTTCTTAAAAATTGTTTTCAACGGATTGTTGTCGTTGCCCAATCGGTGCTCAGTGAACTCATTTCGGAAAAGAAAGTTATCATCCGAAACGGAATTAATGTCCAGACATTCAGCCAATCCACAGGACTCCGAGAACAAATGCGTGCCAAGTTAGGAATATATCCGGATGAAATTCTCATCGGCACAGTAGGCCGGCTGAGCTTAGAAAAGAACCAAAAGTTTCTCATTGATGCTGTAGTCAAACTTTTACCCCAGTTTCCGAAATTAAAAATTGTGATCATTGGCAGCGGCCCCGAAGAAGAACATCTCAAAAAACATGTGCGTTCTCTAAACTTGGATAAGAATGTTATTTTTACCGGACTGATCAAAAATGTTATTCCTTATTATCAGGCCTTTGACATCTTTACGTTGACTTCAGTCACCGAAGGGGTGCCTATGACCATTCTCGAGGCCATGGCATCCAAGACCCCTGTGATTGCAACCAATGTAGGAGGGATCCCGCAAATTATTACCAATAGAAAAACAGGGTTATTGGTGGATTCAAATGATATTAAATCATTGGTTTCCAGTTTCTCAGAACTCATTAGCAACGAGGGATTGCGCCGTCAACTTTCAGAAGCGGCAGAAAAGTTCGTCCAGGCCGAATACTCCATTGAACGGATGACCAACGCTTACAGCCAGGTCTATCAGGAGGCATTATCGCAATGAACATTTTATTCCTTGCCCCACGAATGCCCTTACCGGCAGACACCGGAGGAAAAATCAGAACGCTCAATATACTTAAACAATTGGCAATTGAGTCTTCTGTTCATTTGGTTTGTTTCTCATTTGAAGCGAATGACACACAATACATTGCTGAACTACAAACTTTAGGAATCAAAGTTACGCTTGTCCCAATGGCCGATGCGTCATTTCTTCAGAAAATCAATTGGTTATTGTTTCATGGGCTGCCGATTTCCTTGGTCAAATATCACACAAAAGCCATGGAAGACAGCCTCAAACAAATTGTTCGCGGTGAGAAGTTTAATGCGGTCCATGTTGATCATCTGCATATGGCTCACTATCTTAACATTTTTAAAAATATCCCGTGCATGATCGATGAGCACAATGTTGAGTATAAAATCCTCCAACGGTGCGCGAGTGTTGAAAAATCGTTCCCCAAAAAGTTAGCCTACCAGGCACAATCTCGAAAGATGAATCGGTTTGAAGCTGCCATGACCCAGCAATTTTCATGTGTCTTTACATGCTCAACAGATGACCGTATCCTATTAAATAAAATTACCAATGGGCTTGTCCCTATCTATGTGGTTCCTAATGGTGTTGATACCGGTTTCTTCCAAAGTAGCGACGCTGAACCATCGGAGGATGCGTTAGTTTTTACTGGGTCGATGGACTGGCTACCGAATGACGATGCCATTACATATTTTTGTAACGAAATTTTGCCTCTGATATGGAAGAGAAATCCTGCTATTAAACTCTACGTGGTTGGAAAAAGCCCATCCTCTGCCGTCAAGGAATTGGCAGCCAAGGACAACCGGGTAATCGTCACCGGACGGGTGGAGGATGTCCGCCCATATATCCGGCGTTCAAAAATATTTGTTGTTCCGCTTCGTGTAGGGGGCGGGACCAGGTTAAAAATTTTGGAGGCAATGGCCATGGGCAAGGCCATCGTTTCAACCACCATTGGTGCCGAAGGGATTACCTATACAGAAGATGAAAACATTCTCCTGGCGGACACTCCGGAAGATTTTGCAGATACCACTGTTGAATTGATTGCTGACCAAAACAAAATCGATTCATTAGGAAAATCAGGACGAAATCTTGTTCTGGAATCCTACGACTGGGCTGTGGTAGGACGGCAATTGCGGCATTTTTATCAGAAAGTCATTAATGAAAAACAGTAAAAAGATTTTCATTTTCTTAATCGGATTGATTTTGGGATGTGGGTTGACGTTTTTTGCCGGCCAGGTGGCGTTGAAATTTTATTTAAAGGCAAAGAACCCTAAACGTTTTAATACTGTTGACACTATCAACACCCTTAAAGGGCCCAGCATTCAAGCTGATTTTAAAATCTTTGCGGCATCGAGCTTAGATAGAATCTTTCAGGACGGCAAGACATTAGAAAAGCCTTCGTTCTCAACTCAAATTGAGCTTTCAGCGGGGCGTAATGAATACGAATCAGCGCAGGTCGTAGTTTTTCCACATAAAGATCTCACAAACGTCAAAGTACAATTTTCTCCCTTAACGGATCAAAAATCGGGGATTACCTTTGACTCCAAAAATATCTCAATACGGAAAGTTGGTTACGTACCAACGGGTGAACCTTACTATCCGGTTAAATATGTCGGATTCTGGCCGGATCCGCTGATGCCGCAGGAAAAAGTCGATGTTGCCAAAGACACATTTCAACCTTTATGGCTGACCGTCTATATTCCAGAAAATGCTCCGGCTGGAAATTATCAGGGAGTCATCACGGTTACGGCGGACCAAATTCCTGCGCAAACCCTGCCATTGCAGTTGAGAGTTTATGATTTTGCACTTCCGTTGGCGAGCCATTTGAAAACAGCGTTTGATTTTTATGGTCATCTGACTAAGCTTCGGTTTCCACAAGGTGAAAAAGAATCTGACATTGCATGGAATGCCCGCATCGATGAAATCAATGACCGGTTCATTATTGAAATGCTGAAATATCGAATGAATCCGATTCTCAATATTGATCCCACCGTTCCTGCTGATTTGGGACGGGTCGACCGATATCTGCGCTATGGAATTAGTAACTTTTCTATTGGTCGCAGGGGAGGAACATTTAATAACAATTGGCCCACGGACGAAGAAAGCATCAATAATCTAAGTGGAATGTATCGAACCTACGCCGAACTTTTGAAACTCAACGGCATGCTTAAATACACTTACATTTACAGTTGGGATGAAGGAGAGATCGGAAACCCGATTGTCAATCGGGTGACAGGGATGATTCGCAGGGCACATCCCGGGCTGATAAACATGGTTTGCTATCATGGATTTTGGGATCCTGATCAAATGCCGGATTGGGGCAAATATATTGATATTTGGACTTTCGGCATTGATGATTTTAAAGAAGACGCCATGCGGAAATTACAAAAACTTGGACTGGAAATGTGGTTATATATTTCTGGACCCAGCGGTTACGGAAGCCCTAACCTTGCCCTCGATTTTAATTCCATTGATTATAGGATTATTCCTTGGCTTTGCTGGAAATACGATATCAAGGGATTTCTCTATTGGTGCGTGAACTGGTGGGAAAAGGCCGATCCGTTTTTGACCGCTGTAAATACCAGCTGGGGACAAAACGGTAATGGGTTAATTTTCTATCCCGGCACTAACGGTCCCATTGCATCCGTTCGTGCGGAATTATACCGAGACGGAATGGAGGATTACGAATACTTTCAGCTGCTCATCAAGGAAATCAAAGAGTTAAAAATTCTTAAAATAGACAGGAACCATCAGGCAGAGATCGATGAAAGTCTCAAGCTTATGACGGTTGATCCAACCATTGCAGAATCCATGTTCTCGTTTACAAAAGACGGCGATTACCTCAAGAAGAGACGGAACTTGATCGCAGAAAAAATAGAGCGGTTTCGCGGATATATTAACAGTGTCAACCAGCAGCCACAACCTACAGATCCCTCAATCCCATGAAGAATAAATCGACAGAAATATTAAAAATATTTGCGGCCGGATTTATAACAGGCGTCATTATCGGCTGTGCGACCGCTGGTTTCCTAATCTTTCGTGATCGTCTATCGTTCTTAAAGTTTGAGACGCTAAAGTTTTTATCTATTGCTGAAGGTTGGAATGTTGTTCCAAAAAAGATGATTATTGAAAATTTTGATAGCCCAGTTTCTGCGGCGGCACAAAAACCGTTTGGAAAGAAGGGTCAGCTTACATTTGAACTTTATCGTAACGGGACATTTGATATTGACGGCAAAAATGGATATGCCTATCAAAAGTCCGCCAGTTACCGTGATTCGGCATATATTCGAAACACCGTTAAGTTGCCAAAAACATATAAAATTTCTATTGTGGTATCGGACATCGATTATAATTTGGAGAAAATCAATAAATTACCGCGAGATCCCGAGTATCCTGAGGGGCCGGGCAATGAAAACGGATGTTATCTGCTTGCAATCACGGACACAAAACCGGAAAAGAATCACACAAACATCTGGTGGCATCAACATCGGAAATTGGTCATCGATGTTGATAATAACGTCTGGGGACACGGAATGCCGAGTCCAATCTTTATGGTATATTTTGATCGTTCCAATCGACTTGTTTCTTACGATGGGGAGCGTAATGAATGGATCCGTGAGTGGAGAAAGGCCGTTACCTACGACCCTAAGGCCGAATATCGAATTGAAGTCGAAAAGACCAATACACACTTTATCTTAAGTATTTTGGATTCTAAAGGCACTATCTTAAAAATGGGCCGTGTTAAGGTTACAGACGTCTGGAGTGAAGATGGATTTCATAAGGATGAATACTTTGTTGTCGGCGATCCCCATGAAAATTACTATCAAGGCTCAGTTAAAATTAAGTCAATCGCATTTACCCCTACACAGTAAGGCTGGTTTATGGAAATCACGTCACCATTGGTTTTAATGTATCACGGCATTGTTGATGGCAAATGTCCGTTGCCTGAGGACCGCGAAACGGGCGCAGACCTTTATGATCTCTCCGCGGAACAATTCGATCAGCACATGGCGTTCTTACAGCAAAACGGCTACACAGTCAGACAGGCCAAGGAAACTTCCAATTTCACTAATAAGGATGTTGTCATTACATTTGATGATGGAGAATTAAACAATCATAAAGTTGCTCTTCCCATTCTCAAAAAATTTGGATTTACGGCTTATTTTTTTATCATCGTTTCGCGAGTTGGAAGAAAAGGCTATATGACATGGGAAGAGATCAAGGAACTCCATGATCAAGGAATGATTGTTGGCTCTCATGGTCTAAGTCATCAAATATTGACCAGTCTTCTGGATAGTCAGATTGATGAAGAATTACGGGCATCAAAACGCACTATTGAAGTAAACCTCGATATTCCCGTAGATACCATTTCCATTCCCAGAGGATTTTGTAACGAGGCCCTGATTCAAAAAGCTTATGAGCTCGGATACAAAACAATCTTTATTTCTGACCGTCCAGCAGATGTCAAAAGTCCGTGCCTCAGTCGGATTGCAGTAAAAAACAACTGGAAAGTCCGTGAACTTCAGAATGCAATTCTGGGTAAAAAAACCGTCACTCAGCGGGCTTTCTTAAGTCTTAAAAAATTTTCAAAATGCATTTTGAAGGAAGAAGGGTACAACAAGATTCGTAGTGGTTTAATCAAAGTATTTAAATAATTATGATTGAATTCCTATTCTGGTTATCATTCGGCCTAATTTTCTACTGTTACTTCGGTTATCCGGTTATTCTCTGGAGTGTCTCCCCTTTATTGAATAGGCCCACCCAAAAGGGGGGAGATCTACCTTCCATATCGGTTATCATTTCTGTATGGAATGAACAAGATGTCATTCGAAAAAAATTAACCAACATTTTGAACGTCAATTACCCAAAAGAGAAGATGGAAATTATTGTTGGTTCT
>JAEUSC010000002.1 GCA_016789035.1 Candidatus Omnitrophota bacterium | reverse complement strand
ATTAATGTGAATTTAAAAGGGGTTTTTGTTACTACAAAAATTGTTTCGAAAGCGATGTTAAAGGCAAAAAAAGGTAAAATTATTAATATTGCTTCGATCATTGGTATAACTGGTAATGCAGGACAGGCAAATTATGCAGCCAGCAAAGCAGGTATTATAGGATTCTCAAAGTCAGTTGCTAAGGAATTGGCTTCTCGCGGTATCACTTCAAATGTTGTGGCTCCAGGATACATCCGCACCGATATGACAGCTCAATTGGGTGAAAAAGTTACAGAGGAAATTCAAAAAAATGTGCCTCTAGGCCGTTTAGGTGAAGCCTCAGATGTGGCTGGGGCTTGTCTTTTCTTGGCATCTAAAGCGGCAGATTATATCACAGGACAAACAATTGTTGTGCATGGTGGTATGGCCATCTAGTTATTAATTATTTTATTTACTCGATTCAAAGCAAGCAGTGCAAACAAGGAGGCAAAGTAATGGCAGTGGAAGAAAAGATCAAATCGATTATTGCAGAGCAACTTGGGGTTAAGCCTGAAGAGGTGACTCCCGAAGCGTCTTTTATAGATGATCTTGGCGCTGATTCTCTGGATACAGTTGAGCTGATCATGGCTCTTGAAGAAGAATTTAACGTGGAGATTCCTGATGAAGATGCTGAAAAAATGCAAACAGTCGGGGATGCAATTAAATATATCGAATCAAAAGCGACCTCAGCTTAAATATAAATCGGTATTAAAAAATTGATAAAATGATTTGCCCCGACATTGTTCGGGGCAAAAACATTTTAAAGGAAGAAAATGCTGGAAAAAAAGCGCGTTGTAGTTACTGGCATGGGTGTGGTTTCTCCGGTTGGAACAGGTATAGAAAAGTTTTGGAAGTCATTGATTGAAGGCAAAAGCGGCATTCGTTCGATTACACATTTTGATGCGTCTCAATTTGATTCTAAGATTTCGGGGGATGTAATTGATTATGATCCTTCGCAGCATTTTAACTCTAAAGATGCTCGGAATTTTTCGCGGTTTATTCAATTAGCGTTAGTTGCCGCTAAAGAAGCCATTGCCGATGCTAAACTCGACATTCCAAATTTGGACGCTCATCGCATCGGCGTTCTCATCGGCTCCGGAATTGGAAGTATTCGTTCGGCTGAAGAAGAATATGAAAAATATTTAGAAAAAGGCCCGAGTCGAATCTCCCCTTTTTTTATTCCAAAAATGATTATAAATGAAGCATCCGGCCAGGTCTCGATCATGTCTGGGGCTAAAGGACCTTGCACGTGCGTGGTGACAGCGTGTGCGACAGCTGCGAATTCGATAGGGGATGCCTTTCGGATGATTCAATACGGCGAAGTCGATGCCATGATTGCGGGGGGAACGGAAAGTGCCACGACGATTCAAGGAGTTGGTGGTTTCTGTGCATTGAAAGCGTTGTCTAAACGAAATAATGACCCAGAAAAAGCAAGTCGGCCGTTTGATTTGCTTCGTGATGGCTTTGTCATGGGAGAAGGGGCGGGGGTTATCATTCTTGAATCATTGGAACATGCCCTGAAACGGGGTGCAAAGATTTATGCTGAATTGGTGGGGTATGGACGAACCGCAGATGCGTACCACACAACCGCTCCCGATGAGGGCGGTGAAGGGGCTGTGCGTGCAATGCAAGAAGCGATGAAAGATGCCGGTGTTGCACCTCAGCAGATTTCCTATATTAATGCTCATGGAACCTCAACGTATCTAAATGACAAGGTTGAAACGATTGCTATCAAAAAAACATTCGGGGTCTTGGCACATAAAGTCCCGATTAGTTCTACGAAATCGATGACGGGCCATTTATTGGGAGCTGCCGGGGCTGTAGAACTTCAGGCTTGTATTTTAGCGATCAGAGACAACATTGTTCCTCCAACCATTAATTTGGATACACCTGATCCTGAATGTGATTTGGACTACGTTCCTAATATCGCCCGAAAAATCAAAGTTGATGTTTGTTTATCAAACTCATTGGGATTTGGTGGGCACAATGCAACTTTAATTGTGAAGCGGTTTGAGAAATAGTAAAAGCTGACTCAGTGGTCTATATAGAGGCGAGAATGAAAACATATAATATTGCAGTTATTCCAGGAGATGGAATCGGTCCAGAAGTTGTAGCTGAGGGGTTAAAGGTTCTTAATAAAATTTCTGAAATTTATAATTTCAAAGTTAATATTAAAAAATTTGGCTACGGTGGCGCTCATTATCTGAAAACTGGTGAAGTTCTTCCCGAATCAGCTATGGAAGAATTTAGACAGTTTGACGCTATTTACTTGGGAGCTGTCGGTCACCCGGATGTGAAGCCTGGAATTTTGGAGCGTGGGATTCTTTTGAAGTTGCGTTTTGATTTTGAGCAGTATATCAATCTTCGGCCGGTTCGGTTGTATGATAATGTCGAGACGCCGATTAAAAATAAAGGTCCGCAGGACATTGACTATATTGTTGTCCGGGAAAATACGGGTGATGTTTATACGGGCCAAGGTGAATTTCGAAATAAAGGGACTGCTGATGAGGTGGCGACCCAGGTCATGATTTATTCACGCGCGCAGGTTGAGCGCTGCGTGCGATACGCATTCGAATTGACCAAGCAACGTCATAAGGAACAGCCATGGCGAGGCTTAACCGCAGAGGATCTCAAGGATGGGTATTTTGGAAAAATTACGCTATGCG
>JAEUSC010000486.1 GCA_016789035.1 Candidatus Omnitrophota bacterium | reverse complement strand
TCAAACTTTTCGAATAGTTCCTTACGCGCCGCGGGTGCCAATGAAGGAATATCAGACAAAAGCTGTCGGAATTGTGCGCTGGTTTGCTTATAAAGGACTTCCAACTCTTCAATAGATTTCTTACTACGGTCCAACGTCATTTGTCGGATCAACTGGATATTGGCATGTGAATCGTTGAATTGCCGGATCACATCCTGAGATTCAGCAAGGACACCGTCATACTTTTTGGCAGGCTTCCAATGGATAAATTCTAAAATGCGATGCGCCACTTTCCGTCCCTGTTCCGGAGCCAACAACCCCGCGGCTAAAATAGCCGCAAAAAATAATACAATTAATAACGAATACAAGACCGTCCTGATCATCGTGATACCTTTTTAGAGGGTTGATTGCTGTTTAAAATATTTCTCCATGCCTCTGCATCAGCGGAGGGCGGCAAGCACACCCTATCCCGGCAGAAATAAAACCTCGGCCGACCATCTGACTCCGGCACTTTTTCCCGAAGAGGCGTAAATATTTCGGCTGCGCTTTTTCTTTTATCCTCATCAGTAGGCAGAACTGCCACAACTTTATTGGGACGGAAAGACTCATAAATCATGGCCATCATTTTCTCATAGGGAGAAAGATTTGCATTCCCGCTAAGGACAATCTCATCAACCGGCCCCCACAGGAAATCCAACGCCGTAAGCAAAAAAGCGTAGGCCTCAGGATGGTTGTTTACCTGATTTGCAAAACAATTTAACGATCGGCTGGCAATTTCCAAATATGACTCCTGAGATGTGTAATGATAAACGCGCAATAAAACGAGCACCGCCACTGAATTACCTGAGGGGATTGCCCCATCATAAGATTCCTTTGGCCGTACAAAGAGATCATGCGCGTCCTTACCTGTCATGAAGAAACCGCCCTCATTTTTGTCTTCAAAAAGTTCAACCATCTGGTTCGTCAATTTTACAGCCTCTTGGATATACCGAAGATCACCCACGGCCTCGTATAAATCCAGAAGGCCGAGAGAAAAAAACGCATAGTCCTCCAAAGTACCCAAGACAGCTGTCTCTCCATCACGATGACGGTGCATCAAACGGCCATCCGGACGAGCCATAGTCTTTAAAATAAATTCGCCCGCACGCACAGCGGCGGTCGTATAACGTGCCTCTCTCAGGACCAGCGATGCTAACGCAAAGGCCGAAATCATAAGACCGTTCCAGTCGGTTAGAATCTTATCATCCAAATGCGGCCTTCGGCGACCGCACCGTTGCTGAAACATTTTTTGATTGGCATCCTGGATGCACCGTTTAACAAAGCTTTCATCAACTTTAAAATGACTGGCTACCTCACCGACAGAATGAGCCATGTGCAAAATGTTTTTTCCAACAAACTCTCCCTGCGGATCGGCAATGGCATTTCCATTGGGATTCAAGGCATAATAATAGGCTACGATTTCGGCCTGTTGACCCGATAAAAGATCTTGGATATCCTTTAATCCCCAAACATAAAAGGCCCCTTCCTTTTTATCGCCTGCGTCATCAAAACTGTCCGCATCCTGCGCGCAATAAAATCCCCCCGCCGGGTCGGTAAGTTCGCGCAAAACATAGTCTAAAGTCTTATGCGATGTCTCGGCAAAAAATTCATCTTTAGTCGCCTGATAGGCTTCGCAATAGGCCCGGACTAGCATGGCTTGATCATATAGCATTTTCTCAAAATGCGGCACCTGCCAGACACGATCAGTCGAATAACGGTGAAAACCGCCGCCCAATTGGTCAAAAATCCCGCCAGCGGCCATCGCATTTAAGGTGTGCATGGTCATTTCTAAGGCATGTTCCTGTCCTGTTCTTTGCCAATAGCGCAACAGCAAAGAGACTGTATGGCCCATGGGAAATTTAGGCGCCTGACCGAAACCGCCATGAGTCGGGTCGAACTGCGAACACAAACGCTCATACATCCGGTCCAGTGCTTTATGGGTCAGTCCCTCTCCCTCATTGCGCACTTCAAAACGCTGACGCAAATGGTCGACCAATTCCTGGCTGGATGTGATTACCTCCTGCTGATTCGTCTGCCAACTTTTGGCTATCGAACCTAACAGGTCCCGAAAACCCACAGAACCCCATTTGGCATACGGCGGAAAATATGTTCCGCCATAAAATGGCTTCTTTTCGGGAGTCAAAAAAACAGTCAGGGGCCAACCACCCTGGCCGGTCATGGCCGTCACCGAAGCCATATAAACCTGATCAATGTCGGGGCGTTCTTCCCGGTCTACTTTTATCGAAATAAAATATTGGTTGAGAATGGCGGCAATTTCCGGGTTTTCAAACGATTCATGCTGCATCACATGACACCAGTGGCAGGTGGAATATCCAATGGAAAGAAGAATAGGCTTGTTCTGCCGACGGGCTTCTTCGAAGGCGGCATCAGACCAGGCGAACCAATCAACAGGGTTTTGTGCATGCTCTAAAAGATAAGGACTTTTCTCAGAGGCTAAACGGTTCATTGTTCTATGATGATTCCCAGTTAGGGTTAATGGCCGGACAAAGAAATCCAGTAGGCCGTTTCAAATGTGCACATGCTAACATTTTCCGCCGATCGAATCAATCTTTCCAAGGGTTGCTAGGGGATAACCGCATACAGCCAACACCTGCAATCATTCACTGCACTTTACTGATTAGCATTTCTAAACAGGAGGGTGTTTTTCTTATTTGGATTTCGTTTCAAAATCATCCAACGCTTGCGAAACAGCGTCCGTACGATTTTCGCCGGAAGGCGGTGAGGATACGAGAGCCGGCTCCTCGTGTTGTGCAGGCACATCCGCTGTCTTTTGCGGTGGATTTGCGCGTTCAGATTCCCGTACAGTTTCCCGTCGCTTCTGTTCATTGATTATCTCAGTATGAACCTTAGCTATGTATGCACGTGTCTTTTTATAATCGGGAGAGATATCCTCGACATCATTAAAGCGATCTCGAGCCTCCTTGTACATGCGCTTATGATAATATCCCATAGCCTCCGAATACATCCGGGCCAGGCCATCCTCAAATTTTCTGCGGTCGGCTTCACGTTCGGCAGATTGTTGCTTTTGAATCTGCTTTTCCTTTGCCTGTTTTTCCTGCTCCTGCTTTTGCTGCAATTGCTTTTCCTGGAGAAGCTTAGCCTGAAGTTTTCGTTCCTGATCGTCTTTTTGTTGAAGAAGCTTTTGCTGCTGAACTTTTTCCTGCAAAAGCTTCTCATTCATATTTTTCTCAGCGAGCCATTTTTCCCTCAATGAATTATCCCGCGTCAGCTTTTGAAGCTTCCTTTCACTGAGATCTTTTTCCTTCAATAACGTCTGTTGCTGGTTTTTGGCTTGGGCTTCTTTTTCCTGATAAAGTCTTTGCTGCTGAACCTTCTCCTGCATCAACTTTTCGTTAATGTTTTTCTGTGCAAGCCACTTTTCCCTAAGCAAATTTTCCTGCGCTAATTTTTCCTGAAGCTTTTTTTCCCTAAGCTCTTTGTCCTTCAGCAATTTTTCTTGCACCTTTTTTTCCTTCAGTAATTTTTCATTAAATTTTCTTTCTTCCTGCAGGTTCTTTTCATGGACGCGCTGCCTTTGCCGCTCTTCATCGACCAATTTCCTTTTGATAGGTTCCTTGGGTGCCTGTTTTTCGGAAACATCATTATTACTCAAAACCTTAACAGTATACTTAGCCTCCGCCTCAGGCACTGCTTTGGCTTTCTGTGCATCAGCGGCCGAGAGTTTTTCGTCAGCAGGTGCTATGGGTTCTGAATTGGACGGCGGCAGTTCAAAGTTCGTTTTTGGCGATTGATTAATAAGGGTATCGATTTTGCGGATTTTTTCCTCCCGCATGACCTTGTCTTCTTCTCTTTGTTCACGCAAAAACTTTTGCTGTCTTTCGATGTCCCGCCGGTTCTCCTCCCTTTTTTCCTT
>JAEUSC010000469.1 GCA_016789035.1 Candidatus Omnitrophota bacterium | reverse complement strand
GTCTTGCGGTGAAACTAGAAACTGTTTTTGACCAAATCAAAGACATTTGCTTTACAAATGGAGGCGGAATTCTAAAATCTGTCCGATTTGTCGAACAGTATGTGGGTGAGAAAATTCAAACAGGCTATCGCGGAATTGTTTTTTCTTTAACATATCAATCTCTGCAAGGGACCCTGAAAGAAGAATCGGTTAACTCGGTTCATGAGAAAATTTGTAATTCGTTGATTACGCAGCTAGGTGCAATTAAGCGATAGCGCCGGCAGGATTTGAAATAAATTCTTTGCAGAAAATAAGTTTTGATATAATTTAGGCAATCTCGATCTTTGTCCTTTAGAAAATTTTCCTGCGGTGTTAGTTAGGGTCAAATAAAAATGAATCAATGCTAGTACTTCACGGGAACTGTGTTTGCGCGACGCCCGAGGGCGAATCACGCCTATGTTCCCACTTGCCGAATGTGATTCACATTCTAGGCGATCCGACGGCACTCGCGGGGTTTATTTAATTACCTCTGTTTTTTACAAGGTTTTCATTTTGTGGAAATCCCTCTATGCTCAATCCTTCCTCGAACTTGTTTAGTTCTTCCGATCAGGAAAAGGTTTTTAAAACAGCTCCATTGAGTGCCCGCATGCGTCCCCAATCGCTTGAGGAATATGTCGGTCAAAAGCATATCTTGGGAGCCGGGATGCTATTGCCGCGGGCGATTGAATCTGACCGGTTGAGTTCTCTTATCATTTATGGCCCTCCCGGTATCGGCAAAACTACTCTTGCCCATTGCATTAGTTTAAAAACCGAATCTGCATTTGAACGCATTAACGCGGTGGCTTCTAATGTTGAAGAAATGCGCAAGGTCATTGCCGCAGCCCAAAATAGAAGACTGACTAGCGGAAAAAAAACAATTCTTTTCATCGATGAGATTCATCGATTTAACAAAGCCCAGCAAGATGTGTTAATGCCTGATATCGAGGATGGCAATATCATTCTCATCGGTGCTACTGTATTTAATCCATTTTTTGCTTTAACCAGTCCGCTGTTATCCCGATCCATTGTTATCGAATTAAAACCATTAACAGCTGGGGAAATTCAATTCATTCTGCTTCGGGCACTTACTGATAAAGAACGCGGTTTAGGACTGTTTAATATCAAGGCTGATCAAGAGGCTATTGAGTTTTTAGCGGATGTCTGTAATGGGGACGGACGAAAAGCATTGAATTCGTTGGAGATCGGATGCTTGACTACGCCTAAGAATTCTGAAGGGGTTATCCACTTTTCTATCGATGTGGCCATTCAATCCATTCAGAAAAAGCAAGTCCAATACGACCGGGACGGTGACCAACACTATGATACCGCCTCGGCTTTTATTAAATCCATGCGCGGTTCTGATCCGGATGCCACGCTATACTGGCTGGCAAAGATGATTTATGCAGGCGAGGACCCTCGGTTTATTGCCAGGCGTATTTGTATCTGTGCCAGTGAAGATGTGGGAAATGCAGATCCTCGTGCCGTGATGCTAGCTACATCAGCATTGCAAGCCGCCGAGATTATTGGCATGCCCGAAGCAAGGATCATACTGGCTCAGGCGGCTGTTTATGTGGCATGTGCTCCCAAATCCAATGCGTCTTATGCGGGTATCGAACGCGCTTTAAAAGACGTTCAACACAAGCGGACTCAGGAAGTGCCTGAATCGGTTAAAGATTCGCATTACTCGGGCGCACAAAAATTAGGCCGCGGCAAAGATTATAAATATGCCCATGATTACCAGAATAACTACGTCCAACAAGACTATGTGGCTCAAAAAACGGTATATTACGAACCTACACTGCAAGGATACGAAGCGAAAATTAAGCAGTTTTTACAACATTTAAAAGAGCTTGATCGCCCTTAATTAAAAATTGTTAATTTAGATAATTGATGTTATGATGTGGCCGTTCGAATAAGAATTATTTCGAATTCAGAGTTTAATCTTCGTTAAATGGTTTACTTGTGCAGATCGAAGATAAGAAAAAACTAAGAGAACAGTTTTTAAAAGCACTCAGAAATCAGAGCGAGCAGGACAGGTTAATTAGAAGCCGGTTGATTCAAGAGAAGCTTATGAGCCGGCCGGAGTTTCAGTCGGCCAAAACCATACTTTTTTATGCTTCTTTTGACGGCGAAGTCGACACTTTCCCGATGATGAAACAAGCCTCTCAACTTAAGAAAACAATCGCCTTACCCATAGTAAACAAGGGCAGCAAGAATTTTATTCCAACCCGTATCAAAGATTTAGATAGCTTAAATCCAGGTCCCTTTGGAATTCAACAGCCGATGTTCGTCGAAACGTCCGTCGTTAACGTCGAACAATTGGATTTGGTTATTGTTCCAGGTCTTGCGTTTGATAAGCTTCACAATCGTTTGGGGCGAGGGTTTGGTTTTTATGACCGCTTTCTTGCTTCTATGCCCGAAGATACGCCTTGTTTAGGCTTGGCATTTGATTTTCAGATCGTTGATACGCTGCCTCATTTGGAAGTCCACGACATGGCCCTCACCGGCGTGATTGTCAATTAACCCTCCTGTGTTGTGATGTAATTTTACTAACAAGGTTGTCCAATCAAAATACGTTCAATTGGTTTTACGAAAGCCGGATTGATTCTGCCGCTTTCGCTTTTTGTAATGCAAATAGGAGGGTGTGCCATGGAACACAGTGTAACGATGGTATTAAGTTATTTGTCTTTAGCAATTGGGATTGCCTTAGGTTTTATGTTAAGGCGATTTATGATGGATCGCAAAATGCGGGAAGTTCAAAAAGGCGTCGACGAAATTCGCGATTTAGCCATTAGAGAAGCCGACACCATTAAGAAGGAAGCCGAACTCGGAGCCAAAGATCTGCTGATTAAGCTTCGCTATGATTTTGAGAAAGAAACAAAGGACCGACGCGATGAGATCAGCAGTCTTGAAAAACGAATGGCCCAGCGAGAGGAAAATTTGGATAAGCGCGTTGATCTTTTGGAGAAGAAGGAAAAAGATATTGCTGTCCGGTTTGATTCTTTAAAAGAGAAAGAAACGGACATTCATAACAAGACTGAAGATCTAAATAAAATGATCATTGAGGAGAAAAATCGTTTGCATGCAATATCTGCCTTGTCTCCGGAAGAAGCCAGAAAAATTTTGTTGGGCCGACTGGATCAAGAGCTGGTTACTGAAAAGGCGTCACGTATCCGTCAGGCAGAACAAGAAATCAAAGAGTCTGCAGACAAAGTCGCCAAAGAAACGGTGACGCTTGCAATTCAGCGATGCGCTAGCGATCATACCGCCGAAACAACCATCAGTGTCGTTGCGCTTCCGAGCGACGATATGAAAGGCCGAATTATCGGACGCGAGGGCCGTAACATCCGCGCCCTGGAAACGGCAACAGGAGTTGACATTATCATTGATGACACACCGGAAGCTGTAACCATTTCAGGTTTCGATATGGTGCGGCGTGAAACCGCACGCATTGCTCTCGAACACCTGATTTCCGACGGGCGAATTCATCCGGGCCGGATTGAAGAAGTTGTGGAAAAGGCCAAAGAGGACATTGAAAAGAAAATCAAAGAAGAGGGTGATCGTGCGGCGTTTGAACTGGGCATTCACAATATGCATCCGGAATTGTTAAAGCTGGTCGGACGTTTGCGTTACCGCACGAGTTTTGGTCAAAATGGCTTGCAGCACACCATTGAAGTTGCCAGACTTATGGGTGTGATGGCCGATCAATTAGGGATTGATTCAAAAATTGCGAAGCGGGCAGGATTACTGCACGATATCGGCAAAGTGGTCAATGCCGAGCAAGAAGAAGGCACTCACGCCATTATTGGCGGTGTATTGGCGCGTAAATATGGTGAGATTGAAGAGGTTGCCAACGCCGTAGAATCTCATCACGGAGAAATTCAGTCGAACACAGTTTACGGAGCTTTGGTTTGCGCAGCAGATGCGATCAGTGCTTCCCGCCCCGGAGCTCGTGCCGAAACTTTGGAAACATATATCAAGAGATTGGAAAATCTCGAGAAGATCTCTAATTCATTTAAAGGTGTAGAAAGGGCCTTTGCTTTGCAGGCTGGACGAGAAATTCGTATCATGGTCCAACCGGATAAAATCAACGACGATGAAGCGGTTGTCATGGCTCGTGATATTCGCAAGAAGATCGAAGAGGAAATGGAATATCCTGGACACATTAAAGTCATGGTCGTGAGAGAAACACGAGCTGTGGAATTCGCAAAGTAAAATATGCGCAGTGCGCTATTGATCCGTAGCTGTTAAAACCTCAGTTAGTATTAATAGCGCACTGCCAACAATATAAGATTTCTATATGAATATATTATGCATCGGTGATATCGTCGGCCGTCCGGGACGTGAACATTTTGAAAAGGTCATTAAACCTCTGCGGGAAGAGTTATCTGTGGATGCTGTCGTTGTCAATGGCGAAAATGCGTCGGGTGGAGCTGGAATTATTCCCAGGGTTGCTGACCAACTCTTTGCTGGCGGGGCTGATGTGATTACGCTTGGGGATCACACGTGGGATCGGCGAGAAATTTATGCTTATTTAAATGATCATCCGCGGATTTTGCGGCCCGCTAATTTTCCCGAAGGTTCTCCGGGAAAGGGATCCTGTGTTGTTAAATCCTCCAACGGAATAAAATTCGCTGTAATTAATCTTTTGGGGCGAGTTTTTATGAGATATAATGTGGCCTGTCCTTTTAAGATGTTTGATGACCTGGCCAGTTCCGTAAAGAATGAAACGCCCATTAGCGTTGTTGATATTCACGCAGAAACAACCAGTGAAAAAGTTGCATTTGGTCACTACTCCGTCGGACGTGCGAGCATTGTGTTTGGTACACACACACACATTCAGACAGCAGATGAACAGATCCTAGATGGCAAAACGGCCTATATCACAGATCTGGGAATGTCTGGTCCGTACGATTCCGTGATTGGTCAGAACAAAGCAAACATCATCCAGCGGTTTTTAACGGCGATGCCACAAAAATTTGAAGTGGCTAAAGAGAATGTCTCCTTAAGCGGTATTTTAGTTTCAGTCGATGAGCAAAGCGGAAAAGCAAAGTCGATTGTTCGGGTCAAGAGATAGAACTGTTGTATGTTTAAGATTTAGTTGAAGCCTTAATTAAAAAGAAAGTTTTTTTGTCAAAGAAGTTGTTGATAACCTAATCAAAAACAGGATCATATCAGGAACAAACTAAAAATATGCAGGATTCAAGTCGCAGAAAATATCCTCGGGTTAATTATCCATGCTCGATAACTGTTTGGAGAAAAGACGGCGCATCAGAAGTTGTGATGGCCAATACGGCAAATATCAGCGCCGGCGGTATGTGCGTATATTTGAATGAAGTTCTGGCAATCGGTACGGAGCTGGAAGTTCGGATTGATAATTTTTTTGAAGGCGGTCCCTTGAAGTGCCGGGGAAAAGTCTTGCGATGTCAATTAGATGCATCTTCGTATGCTCAAAAGCGGCAAAAATTTTTTGAGATCGGCATTGAATTTCTCGAAATGGAGGACGCTCAACGGTTATATTTATTGGGCTTTGTGGAACGATTAATGCATTTAAAGGAACACAAATCTTAATAGCTCTCGTCGTTATCCCATCATGAAAATTTTATTCCCGCTCACTTTATTAAACATTAAAAAAGGTATAGTTCATGGTTAGAGTCAGATTTGCCCCGAGCCCAACGGGTTTTTTACACATTGGCGGGGCCCGCACAGCGTTGTTTAATTGGATGTATGCACGGGCACAGAATGGTCAGTTTATTTTGAGAATCGAAGATACCGATCAGGTTCGTTCAAAAGAAGAATATTTGCATGAGATCATGGAAAGCATGACTTGGCTCGGCTTGAATTGGGACGAGTTCTACAAACAGAGTGAACGCTTTGATATCTATCGAAAATACGCCAAACAACTTTTAGATGAGGGAAAAGCCTATAAAGATGGCGAAGCCGTTATCTTAAAAGTTCCTGAGAAAATCATTAAGATGTATGACTTAATTCGTGATGAAATTTCCGTTGCGACCAGCGAAATTAAAGATCAGGTTCTAATGAAGTCAGACGGATCTCCGACATACAGTTTTGCATGTGTCGTCGACGACGCATTAATGGAAATCTCATGTGTTATTCGAGGAGAAGATCATATTTCCAATACTCCTAAACAAATTCTTATTTATGAAGCCTTGGGTTTTAAGGTTCCGAAATTTGCTCATCTTCCTTTGATTCTTGATCCCGAAGGCGGCCGTATGTCCAAACGTGCCGGTGCAACTGCCGTGACAGAGTATCGAGAACTGGGATTTCTTCCGGAGGGCGTGGTTAATTATTTGATGCTATTAGGATGGTCTCCAGGCAATAATCAGGAGGTTGTTCCTCTTGCCAATGCATTAAAAAATTTTTCAATCAAGAAA
>JAEUSC010000420.1 GCA_016789035.1 Candidatus Omnitrophota bacterium | reverse complement strand
ATCTCAATCGCCTTTGCAAAATAGAAACGGACGCCTGGTTAGTTTCAATCACAACGCGCACAGCCTCATCATACATTTCATCTTCCTGAGCTCCATTGGGCGCCCCTCCCGTGGGCTGCTGCGTGGTGATGGAGTCATTATACTCAGGAATCTGCTGAGGTTTAATAAAATCTATGACCTTACGAATCTCTTCATCCGAGACATAACTGCATTGACCGCGGGTCGGCTTAGCATCTCCCGGCTTCATAAAAAGCAGATCGCCTTTTCCTAAAAGATTTTCGGCCCCGTTCATATCCAATACGGTTCTTGAATCTACTTTAGAGGCCACCTTAAAAGAAACTCTCGCCGGAAAGTTAGCTTTGATTACACCTGTAATAACATCCACGGAAGGCCGCTGGGTTGCCAAAATCAAATGAATCCCAACCGCGCGGGCCAATTGAGCCAACCGGGTAATGGCGCTTTCAATGGTCTTGGCTGACACCTGCATCAAATCCGCCAACTCATCAACCACGATAACAATATATGGCATTGTGTTGCCCTGTTGATGATAAGACTTGATATTACGAACACCTGCCTTCGCTAAAATCTTATAACGATGTTCCATCTCACTGACAACCCAGTTGAGAGCCCCTGAAACTTTCTTAGAATCTGTAATAACAGGACAGAGCAAATGAGGCAGGTCATTATACGCAATAAGCTCAACCATTTTGGGATCAACCATGAGGAATTTTACTTCCGACGGAGACGCGTTAAAGAGGATCGACATGATGATACTGTTTAAAGCCACTGTCTTTCCGGATCCAGTCGTTCCCGCAATTAACAAGTGAGGCATTTCCGCCAGATCGGAAATCAAAGACTTTCCTGATATGTCCTTACCCAAGGCCAACATGAGTTTAGAACCTGACGTCCGAAACTCACTTTGAGTTAAAACATCTTTGAGATATACCGAAGCACTTGCTCCATTGGGAACTTCGATACCGACACGGTTTTTACCAGGAATGGGAGCAACAATCCGGACGGATGGAGCACGCATCGCCAATGCAATGTCATCTGACAACGTTGTGATTTTCTGAACCTTGACCCCCGGTGCCGGCTCCAGTTCATATCGAGTAATCACCGGTCCTCGTTCGATATCCGCCACGCGAACACTCACACCGAAGCTGGCAAGCGTAGTTTCCAACGTTTTAGCCCCATTAACAAGACTGTCCTGGATGCGACTTGTCGAAATTTGCGGCGGATCCGTTAACAAATCCAACGAAGGCAAATGATATGTCCCAACAGTTTTGGGCTCAATCGAAACATGTTCCTTCGCCTGTTCTTTAGGTTCGACAATCCGAATGCTCGGCTTTGCCGAAAACTCCTTTTTCTCGACATCTTTAGAATCCATGGTTTCAGCTTTATCTTTTAAAGCCGTAAAAGATTTGGGGCCTTCTAATTTCTCAGGCTCAGGACGGGATTTTTTCTCTGCCCGCTCCACCATCTGTTTGATTTCCTGTGCCCTGCGACCATCGACGTTCTTTTGTTTTACGGTTTGCTCAGTGTCGCGCAGAGATAAAATCTTTTTCCAACCCAAAGACAACAACTCATTGGACGCTTCGGAAATTTTCAGGAAAAGAGGCGTTAATAAAAACTCCCCTGTCAAAACCAGAGCCAATGCCCCCAAAGCGAAAAGAATAATATACGCTCCCAACACTCCAAAATAACGGCCCAGAAAGTCTGAAAAAATTAAACCAATGATTCCTGCTGACTGAAAATGCTGTGGCTCCCGATTGACTGTGGTCAAACTTAAGATCGCGCTGGCAACACACAACAAAACCAGAAAGCTGGTGAGTTTAGCAATCGAAAAACGTATCACGCGATTGGTTAGACGATTCCAACTCCAAAACAGCATAAAAAGGATAATAAGGTAGGAACTTTTACCAAAACAAAAAAAAAGCACACCTGCGGCATAAGCGCCGCAGATGCGTACCCAATTTTGTGCAGGCAGGTTTGGCTGTGAGGTATACCAGGAGAGGTCTGTTGGAACAAAAGAAACCAAACTAGCCAACAGTATCAGTCCCAAGGCCAGGATGACAATACCTTTTACTTCGCTGATATGGTCATTCTTCATGGAATGCTCGGGGTTAAATAATTTGCTTCTCAAGAAATCGAACA
>JAEUSC010000188.1 GCA_016789035.1 Candidatus Omnitrophota bacterium | reverse complement strand
AATGCCAGAACAAACAATGGCTTGAATGTCTGCGGATGGACAGTCGTCGTCTCCCAGTACCATTCCGGAAACTCAAGAACTTGTTTATGAATGACAACTTTCTCTAAGTCAGGAATTTGAATAGCCAGAGAGTTCATTGTTTCCAAATTGAATAATCGCTTAGCGATCGCCATCGGTGACCCTTGATCGTTGAGCGCAATGACCGACGATGAGCTCATCGAAACATCCTCAATGATAATTTTTCCGGGCAGCACGGTGTTCCCCGTTAATTGAGCATTCATACTCTCAAGAGTCCGCAATTCATGACCAGCAACAAGGCTGCTGTATCGTTTGATCCGATTCAGCGGCATAATGACCAAGTCACCATGACCGCCTTGCAAAACAGCATGAGTATTGGTGTTCCAGTCATTGGAGCGGTCAAAGGCCCGGAGCGATCTGTAAACACGGCCCAGACCATCATTAATCAATAGCATTCGTTGGGAGATTTCTGTTTCTGACACCTGGGTAACCTGAGCAAAGCTTTCGAGTCCGTGGAAAACATCAATCACCATGCTCATGATCTTCATTCGCAGGTAACCGCTGTTGAGAATTTTCAATGCTCGTTTCAAATTTTGCAACTTTTCCTGCACAAGTTCATCTTTCAACGACCGTGCTGGTAGGTCATAGAGCTCAAATATGTCATCTAAGGAAATAATAATTCGTCCGTTCGGTTTGGAACCGACGGGTGAGGAAAACTTATCGGTAGAGTGGATAACCACAGTTACCGGCAACGTTCTATTTCTCAGTAATTGCGTTGCGATAGCATCGATAACGTCCTCATTAATACGCTCACTATGCAGCGGCAGAACAGTGGAGCCAAAAACAATATCTACGTCCGTATAAAGACCCGTGCTAAGAAATTCCCCTTTGAGCTGGAGGACCAGGGAATGAACGCCCTGAATGAAAGAGTAAATTCGGACCTTACGATCATTGACGTTTAAGGTCACTGACCCAATCCGTTCTAATTCGACAAGCTTACGGATCATTTGTTTCACAAAAAGCAGAGTACTCACTTGTGAGGAATCAGGACGTCCCTTCAAAATCTTTCTTAACAGAAGGAAGGCCATTTCCAAAATCTGTGGATGTTTAAACCAACCGGTCTCGCGGATGTGAAAGGCGAAATAAAAATGCCCATCGTATTCGGATTCCCCAAAATGAAGTTGGCTAAAGACTGACGAAGAAACTCCGTTATCTGCATCTTTTTCAAAGTCATAAGAAAGCACCCGGAAGTCTTCATACCCTTCCTTGCGGCCGGAGAGAACATCACGAAGCATTAAATCGGGACGCTGGATTTTTTCGATGTGTTTATCGATCGCATAAATCTTTAAGTCGTCCTGGACCGGCATCTTCAGATACTTGACGTATTCGGCCGTCGCCATAACGGCTCGCACATGATCATGCATCAAATACACAAGTATTCCGGCAGGATCGCTAAATCCAATCGATCGCCAATAGGCCGCATCCTTGCTGAAAGCGGCCTTAATCAGACTGAGAACCTCAATTGATTTAAATATGTGTTCTGGATTATCGCTCGTCGAAAGGTCAACAAGCATTCCTTTAATGGACGTTCCCTTGCGGCTTAAGAAATAATCGCTAATAATATCGGACGTTCCGTTCGGCCATGTTCTTGTGATGCGTTCCTGATCGCGCCCGCTGGCAGCAGCCGCAAGATAGATGCGGGGATCCAACATGATCTGTAATGTCCAATTCATGAGATCGTTAAACAAACCATCACGGACTGCCGTGTTAATGCTTAAACGTAACGGAATAAATTTGCGCACCACATCTCGCAATATTTCGTAATCCGGAGGCCACATGGCGGAATCAAAATGGAGCCCAATATTACGATTATGCACGACCAGCCGGACACCCAGATGCCCGTATCCGATGATTTTCTGGTGATCGGTCCCGACGTCCAACATAGATACTATGCTCCATCCCAGCCTGTTAAACAAATACTGGGCCATGCCGTGATCGATCAACTCGGCGATATAAAGATGGTACGGGATCTGCTCTTCCAGACCTTGCTCCTTCCAAACCCTTAACAAATGGGCACTCAGCATGGGAAGCTCATTGTCGCTTAAATAAATCTTTTGATTCATCAAGGCACTGATTTGGGGATCGGTCCATGATCCGTCGGGAATCAAAAGATTAAACAATGCATTGGAGAGCTCTCTAAATCCTTGGTCATAATTCTTTCGGCTAATAAACGCTGCAAGAACATTCATATACGCAGCCACCGGCTCGGGGGTGCTCCTGTTATCATCCACAGGCGACGAACTGATGTTGTGATCCCCCTCGGTGTAAGATCTAGCATCGGCATCAAGCTTTAAAAGAGCCCACAGCACCATCTGTTGGTCGGCGGCTGTCATTGGGTTATAGACAAAGTATTTCTGAATCAGATCGCCAGCTGTTTGCCTCGAGCCCGTCGCTTCCTGGAGAACAAAATTGCGAATCGTTTCTTCGTATAAGCGTTTCATCTGCCAGGCGCGGACCCACGCCTCACCAACGGAAATGCTCGACGACGATATGAAATTATTCCGCAACTTCAACGATATCTGCGCCTTCTGCAGTTTATTGGCATGGGCTTGTATAATCAACTCCCGCAAAGAGGCCAGGCCCCCCGGAATAATCGGCCCGTACAAAAGACTAAATTCTGGCACAACCCTCGCAAAGGCATCTTCCTCTAAGTTTTGTGCCAGCTTCAGCAGGACTTCTGCGCCTGATAGTCCTCTATACGCTCTATTCATAACGCTGATAATCAGGCGCATAATGGCTAAGGAAACTTTGCCGCGACGAAGATCTTCATAAATCTCGACCTCACGTTTAAAGCGTGTGTCGTCGAACTCAATGATGGCCCTCTGATCTTTCGCAGACAACTTAGTGAACCATTTCAACTGCGTCAGACGGACATAGAGGTCAAGAACGAGGAAGTAAATGCCGGAAAGCTTTCTTGTGTCGGGATATTGATAAAGACGAATGACTTCGCCAACCCGGCCAAGTTCAAAGGTAAAGACTGTCTGGGCGGCCGAATCTTTTTCCTTCGCGCTTCTGGCCAAGTCTTCGGCAATGACAATTTTTACAACTCCGCGTCTCGAAATAGAGCGGATCCAGACAAGCTCTTGGGCATTTGCATCATAGTCGACACCTATTGGCAGCTCTTTGCCGGTTCTCAAGACCACAGAGAGTTGTTTCTTTAATGGTTTGACCTTGTCAGCCGTTTTGCTCGTTAATTGCTTTTGTTGACCAGAGGCCGTGGTCTTTTCTTTGGCAGGGACCGTCAGTAAATCCCTGGCCTGCGACAGTCGGACCTCAACAACCTTTTTGCTGGACAAATCTTTCAGCAAGACCCGGACAACCTCGCTTAATTCGCCTCCCTGCCCCCTGACTCTATACACACCTTCAACTCTACCTTTTTCATGCGTGCGCGTAATCTCCACCATGTTTCCGATCATCCTGTTCCAGAATTTCACTCTTCGAGGATCGGCTGAAGAAGAAACGGACACGGGAAGACTCAACGGGATAAGGCGATCGACAGAGGAAGACGCGGGCACTCTTTCATTCATAAACACATGAAGACTGGTCATAACTAATTCTTCAATGGCATACAGGTTGTTGATCTGCCTGCTGATCTGCGATACAGACGCCTTGCTTCCTTTGGCCGGGACAGAGACAAGAATATGTTCCCCGCCCATCTCGATGGTTGTGATAGTTCGCCCGTGGGTGGATTGGTCAAATTGCACAAGGGCCTCTTGCAACGAAGTAACGGAAATGGCAATGCGCTCTTCGCGTTCTGGCCCACTAAGCTCACGAGCATCACGAACATGCTCAAGGGCGATCAAAGGAGTGACCATCTTTTCAACAAGCATCAGAAGCGCCAGCCATGTTTCCTGGATTGAGTTCCGATTCTGGTCGTTGCGGAACCTGAAAATAATCCGCTCCAACACGTCCGTGAAGACCCGATTTTTATCCGCATCATCCAACGTCGTGATACCAACAAAGTCGATGGTAATTTTTGAAGAATCTTTAAATTGACTGATCTGAACGGGCCACTTGACCGATGAGGAGGCGTCGGCAGGTGCGGCAATAACAATCCTTACGGGTAGTGTTTCGGAAGAATGAATCTTCTTTTGCAGGGCGAATATTATTTTATCCACGTTGGTGGTTCTTAGTTCTTCCGGGATTCCAGACGCAAAAACAATGTCCGGGAAAACTTTTCCATGAACAGTAATGCGGATCTTTAAAACATCCTTAAAGGATGCATCAAAATTTAATAATTTATTCTGAATGAAGGCAAGCTCACTGGCCATTTCGGACGGACTAGCTTGCCAGGCCACAAGTTGAACCAATCCCGAAAGGACGTTGTAGATTGTAAAAAAGATCCTTTGCCTTAAGACCTCATAGCTCATTTCTTCGGACAGCATAATTAATACATTTTCGTTCAACATTTTGGAAGCATCTGTGCTGCTTAAAAATGTATTTAACTGGCCGGAGAAATCGTAAAACTCATTGCGCATGATCAATTGTGAAGGATCAAAGAAGCTCTTGATGTCCGTGATCATGATTTCCAGCTTCCCGTTGTCGCTGTTAAACTGGCCGACTGGCGAGGAGGATTCTTCATCTGCACCGTCCACTTGCGGCAACCGTGATGCCTTGGCCGCATATTTTCGGTGCCGATTGGATTTTACGGCGGCAACGGACTTGCGATATTCAACGATCATTAACTTAATAAAATCGTTATTGGAGATTGCTTCGTGATGTTTCTTAATGGAGTGGTAAACATTTTCCGGAGAAATTTTCACTATCTTGGCAATATCCTTGGCGGGCTTCATAAGAAGGACATGCTGTATAATCTCCCGATCTAGAAGAACAGAAGCATCCTCTGAATTTTCCGGATTATTTATTACTTTGGGCAGATACTTGATGATCCGTTTGCGATGATAAACCTCTAGATCCTTAAGTGTCATATCAGTACCCCAATTGGCAGCTTGATTTCGTTCCTCAATTTCTATAAGTTGGTGGAGAGGATTGTCTTCGATGGGAGCAACGATCTCTACGTACGGTGATTTAGTCAGAAGTCTTTGGGCCGCCACGACTTCATATGATCTCAATAATTGCACAATCGATTTCACTACAGCGTAACTCATCAAGATATGACCATTCTCATATCGACTCATTGTTGTGAAGTCTATATCTAATTCCAAAGCTAACTGCTGAGCTGAAATATTTAAAGATCTTCTCAAGAAGGCAATTCTTCGCCCCAATTTCTCATTCAACTGCCTCCTTAAAGATTCATGACTCTTCAATTCACCAGCATCCCCTCCCAATAATGTCTTCAATATTGGCAGCTTTTCCCAGGATTGCTTTTGTAGCATTACCATTTCATCTGCGAAATTATTTACCAAGAATGCCTGTAGTTCTGCCTCGGCATTACTTAAGACGGCTACTATCTTGGAAAGCACCTCTAGTTCTATTAACTGATTTCCGCGCTCTAACCGAGCTAAGGAGCTCGGTGAGAGCTTGACACTAGCCGCAAGCGCCTCTTGTGAAATCTCCAATTTAGTTCTCCAACTATAAAGAACTTCCCCGATCAGTTGCGTCAAAGCTCTTCTAATTACTTGATGAAATTCTTTAGGCAATTTTTGTTTTCCAGCAAGCATCAATTGTAAATCTTCTTCGGTTTGCTGATTACGTTGTGCCAACACCGCTAAATTCGAACCAATAACTTTCAAATATTTAATAACGTTCAGCCTCTTGACCGCACCAATAATCCTCTCTTGTGAAGGTTCTGGTTTAATGTGCTTATCAAGGAATTGATAAATTGTTTGAACTCGAATCCATGATTCCTCATTGTTCTCGGCAGTTGCATTCTCAATACGCTGAACAGTTCCCTGCCGCGCATGGCTTAAATCTTCGAGTTGTGTTCTAAGCAGATTTTTGCTCTCTCTTGTCTTCATTAATTTAATTCCACTTAACAAATGAATTTTGCTATGAGCCAAATCTATAAACTGCATCCTGTCTTCTCGTGAAATGGAATGATTCAACCTACGCCTAAATTCTGATATGGATGTAAGGCCCATGTATTCAATGAGAGATTGAAGATCGACTCGAACATATGCCATATGTTGCATCAAAACATCTTTCTCTAATTTATCTAATGCCGCTTGAATCGAGTTATACGTTTGAACTTTTAAAACGACTTCGCCTTTTTCTATTTTATATAGTTTTTTATACGTCCACCCGAGATGTCGTGCCACCGCATAACGGGTTACTTTTAAGGTCTCACGCCTCAACAGAAGTTCCTTGAAGGAAGATTGCGTCGACACACCTGCATTGTGAGAATTTTTATTGTCTTCGAGCGGCGAGCTGGCGGCGCGATGGGATCGT
>JAEUSC010000392.1 GCA_016789035.1 Candidatus Omnitrophota bacterium | reverse complement strand
TCACGGGATCAAGAAGTTTCCTTAAGAATCTCAATAAACAGGGATTTCGATTAGCTTTAGTGACAGGAACCGCGCGTCATGAAGTGCTGCGAATGTTACCGCGAAATATTTTTAATCTTTTTGAGGTTGTAGTTTGTGGTTGCGAAGTAAAAAATGGTAAGCCCCATCCGGAGCCTTACTTGAAGGCTTTACGGGATTTAAAAATGAATGCAGAAGATGCAGTTGTAATTGAGAATGCTCCCTTCGGCATCAAATCAGCCAAGTCCGCAGGTTTGCGGTGTTTAGCGCTAGAAACGTCATTGCCTAGAGAATTTCTCAAAGAGGCAGATAAGGTTTTTAATTCCTTTGCACATATCACTTCAGCTGTACATTTTCTACGGACATGAAGATGGCTAAGAAGGCATTAATATTCTACAAAAAAAGCGCTTTTTCCATTTATTTCCAGGATCCGGAAAGTTCTTTCCGAAAGGGTAAGAAAATTGACTCTTCGGAATTCCTAAAATTTAAATCCATGCATGAAACGCATCAGCAGTCGTTGCTGTGCGTGGAAAGAATCTTAAAGTCTTTTCATTTTAAGACGAAGAGGATGGCCAGGGGGCGTTCTTTTCATGCATCGGATTATGATTTGGTTGTCACCGTGGGAGGAGATGGGACGTTTCTTGAAGCTTCGCATAATATTCAGAGTCAACTCATTTTGGGTGTGAATTCTGATCCTTCGCGCAGTGTGGGACGATTTTGCTCGGCCGATATAAAAAACTTTGCACAGATCGTTGAGGGTTTTTTGTACGGCAAGTCGAAAGTTTTCGAATATCCTCGTCTCGAGGTAGTATTGCCGCATGTGAGGACGTGTTTTCTTAACGATATTTTGGTGTGCCATTCCAACCCGGCTGCCATGAGCCGGTATGTAATCACTATCGATCATCAATCCGAAGAGCAAAAAAGTTCTGGTATTTGGATTTCAACTGCTGCCGGGTCATCAGGTGCTAATCAGTCCGCTGGGGGAAGACGATTTCCTCCCACCCGAAGGTTGATTCAGTACCGTCCCCGTGAACTTTATGCCAATAAGGCAACACCGTATCGTCTGAAAGGGGGCGTTTTATCCATAGAGCAGGATTTAATGGTCACTTCCATGATGCGGGAGGGTGTTATGTTTGTCGATGGGTCCCATATGTCCTTTTCATTTGAATATGGGGTTCAGCTTAAAATTAAGCCTTTTAAATATCCTTTACGAGTGTTGTCTTGAAGATGAAATCGGTCCTTTTAGTTAGTCATGGCAGCCGGTCGGCCCAAACTAAGGTTGAAGTAGAGGCTTTAGTTAATCGTTTAAAGAAGCTCAACGTAGCCGCAATCATTCACTATGCGTTTTTAGAACTCGAAACACCGAGTATCCCCCAGGGGATTGATCTATGCGTACAAAAAGGGGTCTCAGAGATTATTATTCTTTTGAATTTTCTTAACTCCGGCAAGCATGTGAATGAAGACATTCCGACTTTTATCAAACAGGCTCAACAGAAATATCCTGCCGTTAAGTTTCAAATTACCGCTCCTGTGGGACAGCATCCAGGCATTGATGCGTTGTTTGTCGATCTTATCCAATAAAGCTAAGCTATGGGCGAACA
>JAEUSC010000391.1 GCA_016789035.1 Candidatus Omnitrophota bacterium | reverse complement strand
GAGATGTTTCGAGGAAACCGTTCTGATCTAATGACTGTTAAACTGCGTTATAAGGAACCGAAGGGGAAAGTAAGCAAGTTCATCAAGAAAACCGTTTCTTCCAATGATCTCTACAAGCGCGTGGATTCCGATAATCTGCGTTTTGCTTCAGCGGTTGCCGAGTTTGGTCTTCTCTTGAAAAATTCACCTTATCGTGGGCAGGCGAGTTACGAACATGTCTTAAGTCAGGTTCTTAACTCAAAGAGAGACGAGAAGGGCTACCGAATGGAGTTTGCTGATTTAGTAAAACAGGCGCAGATGTTAAGCCCGCGCCTGTTTCCGTTACCTCTTGAAGAACCGACGTATTATGGTGAGCCTGAAAATCGTACCGGGGGAAAAGGCCAGAAATAGACGCTGTTTTAAAACTTGAGCTGATTGCTTGGCCGCAGCGAATTTGCTGCGGCCAATTCTTTTAAACGTTTAATTTTGTCATGCAACCGACGACCGTAAATCTATTTAAGCAAGAATTTTTTGAGTGCTAAATCATGATTTGACCTTCAATTTTATCTGATTACCGCTTGACAACCCAAAACCGCTATAGTAACTTAATTCCATTATTTTGCGCTTCTTAATGAAAGGAAATAAAAATGTTACGCACAAAAATAATCTTACCGCTTCTTGCTGTTTTTTCGTCGATCACTCTCTCATCTGTCAATGCCGCAACTGTTTCGGGAACAATTAAGTTTCAAGGAGAGGCTCCCAAGTTCAAAGAAATTAAAATGGATGCGGATCCGATCTGTAAAACGCTGCATAAAGACCCTGTTTTCCCACAAACTCTTGTTTTAGGAGACGGCAACACCATGGCAAATGTATTTGTCAGGGTTAAGAGCGGTTTAAAACCGGGAAATTATCCGGCCCCGACAACAGAAGTTGTCATTGATCAAGAAGGCTGCGAATACACGCCGCATGTGGCCGCAGTGATGCCTGGGCAGCCTGTTAAGATTCTCAATCCAGACGGAACATTACACAATGTTCATATCCTAAGTAAAGCCAATCCCGAGCAAAATATTGCGATGCCCAAGTTTCGAAAAGATATATCCATTAAGTTCGACAAATCGGAACCCATGTTTGCTATGAAATGTGATGTTCATCCCTGGATGGGGGCTTGGTTTACAGTTCAAAACAATCCTTTTTTCTCAGTCACTAAAGCAGATGGCAAGTTCACCATTGAAAATCTTCCTGCGGGAACATATGAAATTGAGGCCTGGCATGAAAAGTTGGGAACTCAATCGGCAACTGTTACAGTAGGTGACAGTGATAACGCGACACAGGATTTCTCCTTTGCCGCTCCGACCAAAAAATAATTGATTGGATTCTTTTGCCCTATGGAACAACATCACACCGAGCATAAACTTCCCTTTTGGCAAAAATATATTTTTTCGACAGACCATAAAGTCATTGGCATTCAGTATGGGATTACAGCATTGTTTTTTTTGCTGTTCGGCTTTTGCCTGATGATGCTTATGCGATGGCAGTTGGCTTTTCCAGGTGAAGCTTTGCCGGTGTTAGGCAAGCTTTTTGGTGAGGCCAGGATGCCGGGAGGAGTTATGCTGCCCGAATTTTACAATCAACTCGGGGCCATGCACGGGACCATCATGGTGTTTTTAGGGGTTGTTCCATTGGCTGTGGGTGCGTTTGGAAATTTTCTGGTTCCTTTACAAATCGGTGCACCTGACATGGCATTTCCCAAACTCAATATGGCCAGTTATTGGGTATATTTTATTGGCGGAGTTATTATGCTGGCCAGCTTTTTTGTTCCCGGTGGAGCTGCTTCTTCTGGTTGGACGTCTTATCCGCCCTTGGCCGATGTCGCTATAGGATCTGCTGCGGTTACGCAGTGGGCCAATATAGCCGAATATTTTCACAAGGTTGTTTTTTCAGGTCAGACCATGTGGATTCTGGGCATGGTTTTCTTGATCACATCATCTCTGTTAGGTTCAGTGAATATCATCGTTACAATTTTTCAGTTACGCGCTCCGGGACTGACTTTCATGCGCCTGCCTTTTTTAGTTTGGGCGCAATTAGTCACGTCATTCCTGCTGCTATTGGCATTTCCTCCTTTGGAAGGCGCCGGAATTTTACAATTGATGGACCGGCTGGCGGGGACCAGCTTTTTCTTACCCAGCGGAT
>JAEUSC010000389.1 GCA_016789035.1 Candidatus Omnitrophota bacterium | reverse complement strand
CAAATTGCATGAGAATCCTCTTTCTCGTTCCTGCCCGGTTCCCAATAGCCAGAACTAAACGGAAACTAGGAACCGAGCATTCGAAACGGGATGTATTTTACTCCCTAATTGACACTAATATCAATGGACTTCGCCTTAGCTTTTTCCGCTTTAGGCACGGTTATTTCCAAAACACCATCCTTATAGTTGGCTTTGATCTTACTTTCATCAACGGCTGTTCCTAAGTTTAGACTACGGACAAACCGTCCATAAGATCGTTCCACCCGATGATACCCTTTTTCTTTCTGGTCCGTTTCAGATTTTCGTTCTCCCTGAATGGTGAGAACACCATCCTCCACGCCCACATGGATATCTTCCTTTTTTAATCCCGGAAGATCGGCCTTAAGGATAAAACTTTCTTTATCCTCCGCCACATCAATGGCGGGCTGCCAGAATGATTGACCATTGGTCAATGGTTTACCCGTTACGGGAACAAACGGAAATCCCCAAAGAAAATCATCATTAAACAGTTCTTTAATAGGATCGTTTTGTTTTTGCTGCCAACGAATGAGAGACATAGTATACCTCCTGGTTGATTAGGTTATTGATATTGGCACTCACAAATTATGACTGCTAATATGCAGGCAAAAAAAATTCACTTCTCTTCCAATTCTAAAATGACTTTAATGCCGCTAATGTTGACACTTCTTTCTTCCATTAAATAATGAATGTAAATAAGTTTATTAACTTGCCGGTGCGTGTAGCATCGGATTTTCTTATTAATTCTCTTGGGAGAGACAACCCCCATATCATCCAGCCGCCGCAACGTCCACACCGGCATGCCGGTCAACTCACTAACAATTCCAATTACAAATAATGCCTGATCGGGATTAATCTCGACTTCTTTAGGCATTGGTTTCTTCGGATTCATAGAACAACTCCTCGATCACGATCAAAGAATAACATGACCTAATTATGAAGTCAATATTTTTTTACAAAAATTGTTAGATGATCTAACTGCTAGATTCTTGCCAATAGAAGGGCTGCGGCGACTTTCTTAGGAAGCGTAGCATGGACACGAATCGTCTTGGACAAATATTTTATTGTATGGACTTTCCCCTGTTTATGCACAAGATTAACCAAGTCCATTCGGTCAATCGGAAGCTTGACGTCAATTTCCTCCATACCGTCGGAGAGCATGCCGTCTAAAAGATCAAGAAGCTCCTGCAAATTTTCGCCGTTGAGACCTGACAACAGTACCGCGTTTGGAAATTGCGTGCTAACAGCGGCCAGCCACCCGCGATCCTGAATTTTATCGATTTTGTTTAAAACAGTAATCACCGGTTTCTCCAAAACCTTCAACTCCCCCAAGACAGACATCACCGCTTCATAATAATTATTGTGGTTGGGATGGCTGATATCAATAACATGCAGTAATAAGTCCGCTTGCTGAACCTCTTCAAGCGTCGCTTTAAAAGATTCAATCAACCGGTGCGGTAGATCGTGCATAAAACCGACCGTATCGGAAAACACAACCTTTCGTTTACTGGGTAAAACAAATTGCCGTGAGAGGGAATCAAGCGTGGTGAAAAGTCCGTCGTTCGTGATCGTCCCAGCACGGGTCAGTGTATTTAACAATGTGGATTTGCCGGCATTGGTATACCCCACTAATGAGATTAACGGGATCTGATCGTTCTGCCGTTTCTTTCGTTTAATTTCTCGACTTTTGGAAACTTCACTCAGATCCTTTTTAAGTTTGGCAATCCGGTCGGAAATGCGTCGACGGTCGACCTCCAACTTTGTCTCCCCAGGCCCCATCGTTCCTATCCCCCCGCCCAAACGGGAAAGCTCAATGCCTTTTCCGACCAAACGGGGCAGAAGATACTCCAACTGGGCCAACTCGACCTGCATTTTCCCCTCGCTGCTTTTTGCATGACGAGCAAAGATATCCAGAATCAATTGTGTCCGGTCGATAGTCTTGACTCCCAGGGCATCTTCCAGATTTCGCTGCTGACTTCCTTTAAGATCACAGCTGAAAATAACGGTGTCTACGCTCCCCGTCGAACATATGGTTGTTAGCTCCTCCACCTTACCTTTCGTAATATATGTAGATGCTGAAGGCTCTTCGAGCCGACAAAAAACTATATCAACCACATGGCCTCCGCAAGTTTTCACCAGCTCTTCCATTTCCTGGGCAATGTCTTGCGGCGACCACGGCGATGACTTCTTAAAGGTAACAATACTCAGCAATATTCTTTCTTTAGGCATAGGCTCTATTTCTTCGTTCTTTCGAACGCATCTGTGATGTCCATGTTACTCTCTTTGAGTTTCTCCAATATCCTCTGTGCTGTCTGTAGAGCCGTGTCATCTTGCGCAATCATCAACCATTCCAGACGTTTGTCTTTGCGAAACCATGTCAGTTGCCGCTTCACATAATGCCGGGTTTTCAGTTGAATTTCTTCCTTAGCGTCCTGAAGTGAAATTTCGTCACGTAAATATGCTGTGATTTCAGGAATGCCTATCAGAACACCTGCTGTCTTACTCAATTCCAACTGGGTTAGCTGCTTGATTTCTTCAACCAAACCGGCCGCAAACATTTTCTCGACCCGCTGATCGACACGGTCATACAGCTCCTGCCTCTCACGATTGAGCGCAAAAACTTTGATGGGATATTTTCCCCAAAGACCAGACCGGTCTTTTTGCATCTGACTAATAGGCTTGCGATTGGAGACGTAAACTTCTAAAGCACGGATGATCCGACGTTCATCATTGGGATTTATTTTCGCAGCAGAAACCGGATCGACTTTCTTTAATCTCTGATACAATTTTTCACTGCCAAGGACTTTCGCATCTTCGGTCAATTGCCGACGGACCATAGGATCCTGCGCGTTCCCCTCAAAAATTCCATCCAGCAATATCGAGACATACATTCCGCTTCCGCCCACAACCAGAGGGACCCCTCCCCTCCCATGAACGTCTTCGATGGCCGTGATCGCATCTTTACGGTAACGGGCCACATCATATTCTTCTTTTACACCTACACAACCGATCATGTGATGAGGGACGCATTTTAAATCAACGATCGCAGGCTTATCATTGGCAATAGCCGCTTCACGATAAACCTGCATCGCGTCGCACGAAATGATCTCGGCATTCATTTGGGCGGCAAGCGCCATAGCAACTGCCGACTTCCCAACACCGGTTGGACCCACAATAAAAATGATCGGAAGGTTCATATTTTCGACACACCAGTTAACACCGGGAATCAAGGGTAGATTTTGGTAGGATACCCCAGCTTAGCTAATTTGGATTCCAGTTTCTGCGCTTCTTCAAACTGTTGGATTTGCCCCACACGCACGCGGAAAAACTTCTTAGCCTCCTGTGAGGTCGTTTCTACAATATAAGCATACTCACCATTCTGTTGCAATTGGCCCACCAAACGCTCCGCCGCACCTCGATCTTGAAACGATCCCACCTGGACGGAAAAGAACTGATTTTCAGCCAATAGCTGTTCAGCATGAAAACGCTCTAAACTGCTCGGATATCGTTGAAGAATCTTTTGTAAAATCTCCCGCCCTTCCTTCCAATGTCCCAATTTCAAATGGGACCGTGCTATCTTTAGATATGCAG
This sequence comes from Candidatus Omnitrophota bacterium, assembly GCA_016789035.1. Classification (GTDB taxonomy): domain Bacteria; phylum Omnitrophota; class Gorgyraeia; order Zapsychrales; family Fredricksoniimonadaceae; genus JAGNTT01. Next base: position 1,756 of record JAEUSC010000389.1, on the reverse strand, counting down.
AACCTAAGTAGTCTGACTTGGGGTGCGTTTCCAAGAAATTCTGGGAATGCCGTAACGTTTTTTGATAATCACCCTCCATATAATAAGTATCAATCATAGACAACTCAGCCATCTCCATCAAACTTGGGGAAGCAGGACCCTTTAAGGCCTTTTGAATCCAAGCTCGCGCCTCTGCATATTTACCCTGCCATAATTCACTTAAACCGGCATAGTAATATGCTTCCGTACGCTCATAAAAATTTTGTGTCTTATCAGACAGCTGCTTGGCAACCTCAAGCGTCTTTACATAATCCTTCTGCATAAAGACAGCATGGACATCATCGATGGTTAATATCTCGGCATGCACGTAAAGGGATTGAAAAACCAAACAACAGATAACCAGAAAGCAAGAAACCGGAATTATCCGTTTGAATTGACCGGGTAATGGACCGCTGCTGATTCCACTTTTCTGAACTTTAACCATATTATCCTTTCAGTGCCTGGCCTAGATCTTCGATCAAATCTTCAGCCGCTTCGATTCCGACGGACACACGCACCGTCTCTGGCGTAATACCAGATGCCTTTAAACCCGCTTCGCCCATCGAGACATGACTCATGAACCATGGTGACTCAATTAACGACTCAACACCCCCTAACGATTCGGCCAAAGCAAAATACTTGAGCTTTTTATAAAACGCATTGAGGTCAACTTTCTTAGTGTTCAATTCAAAAGAAAGCATGCCACCAAAACCCTTCATTTGTTTCTTGATCAAGGCCTGCTGCGGATGACTCTTAAGTCCCGGATAATAAACCTTCTTAACATTTTTGTGCCCCTCGAGAAACTGGGCCACTTTAAGAGCATTGGCTTGATGAGCTTCCATGCGATACGTCAAAGTTTTGACACCTCGCAAAACCAGCCAGGCATCGTAAGGAGCCTCAGAAACGCCCAGCGCATTGACCAAGTAACGACCGCGCTCCTCTAATTGTTGATTCGCGTAAATAATGGCACCACCGACCACATCGCTGTGACCATTGATGTATTTTGTTGTGGAATGAACAACAATATCAACACCGAATTCCAACGGAGCTTGAAAATAAGGAGAAAGAAACGTGTTATCAACCACCGTCAAACAATTTTTGGACTTAGCCAATTTCGTGATGGATTCAATATCGATAATATTTAGCAGGGGATTAGAAGGAGTCTCGATCCAGATCATTTTTGTCTTGGGACCGATGGCTTCTTTGACAGCCTTGTGATCGCGCATGTTGATAAACGAAAAATCAAAACCCATCGGACGAAGGACCGCATTGAAAAGCCGATAAGTTCCGCCGTAAATGTCATCCCCGGTTACAATATGATCACCCGGTTTAAGATAAAACATCACAGCTGTGATCGCAGCCATGCCTGTTGCCGTAACAGAACAGCCAACCCCGCCTTCGATCGCTGCAATGTTTTGTTCCAGCGCCTGACGCGTGGGATTACCACTGCGCGTATAATCAAAACCCTTGTTCTTTCCAATGGCTTCAAAATAAAACGTTGATGTCGGATAAATTGGAGTGATGACGGAATTAAATGATGAATCTTTATTAACACCTGTGTGAACGGATTTGGTACGAATATCCATGTGTTCCTCCATAATAAACCGCACTACTTCCAAAGCAGCGCGATGACATTAAACCTCGCCATGAGTGACCTGCTTTCAACAGTCTCCAGATGGCCAAAGATTGAATTGCAAATTGGGAAACTTTTCACAATTAACCACAGTGGTAGGACAAG
>JAEUSC010000377.1 GCA_016789035.1 Candidatus Omnitrophota bacterium | reverse complement strand
CCGAAAATTGGAAGCGTTGTTTAGCCATAAAATCGAGAAATTCAAAACAAGTATCCGCGCCCAACAAGATCTGGCTGTCGCCTATAAACAAGAAGCAACAAAGCTGAAAGATCGGTTTAGGTTCCGTGCGATCGAGGCTGTTGAGCAGAATATCACGGCGATTCTGGAATCCTGGGAACGACTGACACAGCCCAAAGATGAATGGTACCTGTCAAAATCAAAGATGGTCGAACTTTTGGATGAAATTCGGCGTGAATATCAGATGATTGCATTTTTGAAGACAGAAACCGGCCTTGTGTTTGACATTAATAGTCAGTTATCAGATCTTGAGTCGGCCGTCCTCAGTCTTCAGGAGTATTCCAAAGCCGTGGCCACAGAACTATTGTCCCGGCTCTTGGGGATCCGCGAAGATTTTGGCAATAAGGTGTTTAGCTCTCAATCCCAGGAGAATATGCCGGATATTCAAAAGAGCATCGATCATTTCAGCAAGGAGCTAGAAAACTATTACCGTGTTCCCAATTCGTTCGGAAGTTATGCTTTGAGAATCAATGCCGCTGTAACCGACTTTGACATGTATCGCGCTGTCAGAGCTTTGGATCCCGTTGACGTGCCCGTTCATTTGAATCTATCGGTGATGAATGAACGGCAAGAACGATTGGATCGTGCCGTTCTTTATGAGACGCAGATTTATGGTCTGCTCCAAGAGCTGGTTCAAGACATAATCCGGGGGAGGGAAATTTTGATCAATACTCCTGCGAATGTCTTTGAGCGGTTAAATGGGTTAAATGAAAAGATTGTTTATAGCATTAATGCTGTTGAAGAGTTCCTTAAACAGGCCAAGGAAAATTTCAGGCAACGGCGGCTGTTCGCAAACCGGCAGACGATTTTACTGGGTCAATTTTTGGATTACATCAAGAGATGGCTAGATGAAGTATTCTTGGCTCAGGTGACCAATACTAAAGAGAGTCTGCGATTCAATACTACCTTCGCGAAAAATCGAAAGATCATTGAAGAATTGCAGAAATTGTATGCAGCAGAAGATATCGACATACGGTCCTTACAGATGAGAGGAGCTGCCCTTATCAAGGCGGGAAGGGAAATGGGCTTCATTCATGAGCTCGATGCCGCTATCTCTGAAGGCATGAAGCGGGTGTTCGCGGATATTGCATCGGCAGATTTTGGTACCGCAGAGAAAATGTTTAAGGCCAAAAATATCCGGTACGATTTATTTGTCCTGAAACAGGACTGGATGGGATTCCCCGAGCAGTTGGAGTTGAAGGTTACAAAAGATAATGAGCCGTTTGACAAGACACTACGCCAACAGGTCTCAGAGCTTCCCAAGATTAAGGAGGGTCTGCAAAAATCCAACAGACTTTTGAACGAACTCCGGCAGATTCGAGGCCAGGACATGATTCCTGTGGATACGCTTTTTGACCTCATCATGATCACCGTGGTCAGCTTATACGATGACGTTCTGACCGCCATCAATTCCAACCCCAGTGCGTTAATGAGTATGCTTATAACCTATCCGGCTGTGGAGCAAGCGAATGAGTCAAAAGTTCCAGAAACGCTCTTTAAACGCAGTTTGGAAGGGTATACGAGGATTGTGAAATTATTTGGAAATATCGACACAAATATTGTTGCGGGCGCATTTGACGAAAAGGCCTTACATGCATTGGCCGAAGATGTTTTAACTGCCAAGAGTGAGATTGAAAAGAACAACCAGAATGCACCGTCGGCAAGCAGTGTCGTTAAACGGGCTGCCGGTCGTCCGCTTTCAAACGATGAACGGTTGATTTTGGCCTGGAGATACTGGCAGTTTATTAAATTCGAAACCTTCTATCATGATGTGCTTGAAAAAAGAAAACTGACGGGAGATCTTGCCAGTTTCCTCGTTGCCATATATCCGGATCGCATGGAGGATTTAGACGGTCACCAACCTATCCAAGATAAAATCACCATCGGCCGAATCGATGATTCCGAAGGCCGATTACTGGGCCTCACCGACGGCCATCTGATCCCCGTAAGAGTCTCGGATGGACAGATTATGGCTGTTATCAAAGACATCGAAAAGATCTCAGTCGAGATGAAGGCCGCAATGAGAAATGGGCATAGCCGTTCAAAGAAGCTTTCAAGCGAGGATAAATCGGTTTCTCTGATACAGATCCAGTTGACTAAATACGTTGATCAATGGGTTGCGTTTGATGAAGATATCAGTCTGGCTGATTTGTCAGCGTATGACTTTCTGGGCGACGGCGGCAGATTCGAGATGTTTGTTCAGGGGGCCCGTCAATACGTTCACGAATCCGAAGCCGAAAATCGGCTAAAAGACATCATCGGGGCGAAGTTAAATCGGTTGCTGAATAATAAACTTAACCGTGACAAGACGTTCATAAATGCCTGGGTCACCCAGATCCTCGAAAACGCCGGTCGTTTGACAGGAAAAGTTAACAAAAGAAAAGCCAGCTCCCCCTTAGAGCTGTGGGCTTCCTCCAAGGAGGAGGAGCAATTGCTCAGCCAGCAGCTGGAATATCAGAAAGATGTGGCGATCGACGCTCTTACCATGCTTCGAAGCATTTTCTACAATGGGCGCACGGAACCCTATCAGGCTTTGGAAATGCAGATTATTCAAGATCTTACCAAGAGTATGGGCCGTGAATATCAGAGGTTCATTAAGACGGTCTTTAATCAACGTAAGACAATTGCCAAGGAACACGGAAGCATTTTCTACAGCGTCCTTAAAGACATTGATCAAAAAATCAGCGATGTTGTGAAAAAGAGGCAGAACTATTTGCTGATGGTCATGATGCCGCTGGATGAAAAGGGAAACAAGTTAACGCCATTTAGAGATCTTCAGCAGCTATGGAACAATTCGGTGTTCTGGGCGATTCGCCTGGAAGAACTCAATCCACGCTTGCCCGCAGCGGTCCAACGCAAGCAAGAAAAGGGTCTGAGATATTACAATTCATTGAAGAAAAGCACGGCTTCTTCAGCTGTCGATGTTATTGCAGGGCTGTCTCTCAATGAAATTATCGCAGCGGCTTTGGGCGTGGCCTCGATGGTTGGCTACGGATTGCAGGTACTCTCTAGATACGGGGAGGATGTGGCTCTTGTGCAGGCACGGCAACAGGCTTTAACCGCTTATGTGGCGCGCGAAGCCAGGAAAAAGACAAGACGTTTGTTCTTCTTTGATATGAACATCGTCATTCTGCAAGCGTTGCTTAAAAATGCAACCCTGTCAGAAATAGAACAGGCCCGATTAACGAGACAACTGCAAAGAAATATTACGGACAGAAGTTTGTTGGTGTTGGAAATTGAGATCGATGAGAATCATTACGATCAGTGGATCAATCCGCCTGTTGAGACAGAAGCATTGAAGGAATATATTAATACACCTGCCTCGTCGCCGTTAAAGCGTACCGGCAAGAATGAAATTTATGTGCGAGGTAAGAACCGCTTCGGTGAGCAGGCCATTGTGTTGATCAAGGACCGCTATAAACAATATTTTGTCATTCGATTTAAGCAGTTGGTTGGCCACCGTTATTTTTATTTGACTCATTTGTTCGGTGGGCATGAGCAGACCGTGGGTCAGTTGAATTATCATCTTGAGCTGGCCAATTTGTGGCGTGACGAAGTCTTCTTCTCAACAATGAATTACTTCTATCATAGTTTGGAACAAAGACGCAATCGGTCGCCCAAATCGTTCGGCCAGAATCCCATCGAGGTTCTCTATCATTACCGCAATCGCGGGTTAGCCAGTATGTTGATGACAACAGCGTTGAATTGGGCGAAATACCATGATCATGCTCCCAAGTTTGCTGTGCGCGGAGACCAAATCACGACCTTTTATACGCATGTGTTTGCAATGAAAGAAGAAGAGTCGGAAATGGTCGCCTTGTCTTTGAGAGACGGCCCTGTTCCTTCTCTAAGGTTGGCGGCCCTGCATAACAGGATCAAAATTATTCGGATCTACGATGGAACGCTGGCTGAAGCAGAATCAGCTTCCTCCTCGGCGCAAAAGCCGGCTTCTTCAAATCATCTCAAGGAAAAATTGAGACTGCTGCGCGACCAAGGATATGAGTTAGAAGACTTGGCCCAGCTAAGCCAGGGCGAATTGAGTTATGGGATTCTAAGAAAAATTTCTGAAGGCCGATCCGTGAGTGAATTAACCGGTCAACGAATGCACAGTCTGTTTTTAAGCCTTTCGACAAGAATGAGTCCTCTGGAAGAATTGCGTCAGGCCTTTATCAAGGCCACGGCTCAAAAGATTTCAATGCGGTCCATCGCCCAGCATTCCCATATGACCGAGCGTGATGTCAGACGCATGGCTCGTATGGTTTCCCCTGAGAAGGGCCAGAAAGGCAGCGTGGCGCGCAGTGCCAACCGCAAGAAGGTCTTGGATACCATTCATTTCTTGTTGGAGGATGCACCGCAGGTTCGCGCCGAGACAACGATACAAATCATAAATATGTTGGTTCAGCAAGGTTTTACCATCGAAGAGATTGCGGCAAAAACCAACGGGGTGGTCAACTTCTCAACCATTTATCGCATTCGCAAGGGAGCGATACCGACCTCGCGAGTGTATGAATCCATCCGTAATCTGGCTGAATTGGCTCAAGGTCCGGCGAAAGAATTTATCCAGACAGTGTCCGGCCCGACGCCTAACGGTGAGGCCGAGCGTCCTACGCAATCGAAGGATACAGGAAAGAAACGCATTGTCCCATCTGTTCAGATGCCGGTCCCGGCCACACCACACCAAGACGTGTCCATGACGTCTCCAACGTTGATAAATGCTCTTAATCGGCTCAAGGAAAGTTACAGAGAAGAAGAAGGCAGTTATCAGACCAAGTATAGTGGGCGATATGTCAGTCATTTCATCAATGACGCGCAATCCGAAGAGATTTTTGTGCAGAAGACCCAGGGGCTCCTTGAACGCCGTTATGAAAGTCTTTATACACTGGCTAAACAAACTCTTCGGATTGTTTCGGGACAATCCATGGAAGAGCGTTTATTTAAGAAACAGGTGGTCGGGTTGCTTTGGACCGCGTTGGCAGATGCGTTTGCGTGGGTCGATCTGGAATTTAGAACGAAAATATTACAAGAGCGCTTAGACAGGCATTACGCACTTAACAATCGAGAAGACATATTAAATGTGCTGTGGGATTTAAACAGCAAAAAGAAATATGTCTCTCGCTCTAAGGAAATCAGTGCCCTTGTCCCTGAGGTAAGAATTCAACAGTTCCGTCGTATCATCGAGTTAACGGCGGACCATGATGATTCCTATGTCAGAGAGATCTTAAATCGGTCCTACTTAAAACTTCTCGTTCCCGTCGAGAATGCGGCTCTAAAGCCCGGGCTGTTTGGCAGAATAGGGTCTCCTAAATTCGCATCTTTGGAAATGATCCTTAACGCCATCGATCGTACGTTTGCCAGCCGTTCCAGACTTTTGTCTGAGAATGAACTTCGGCCGATGCGCTACCGGATGTCGGTTGATTCCTATACCAGGACCGTTGTTCAAATGATTGCGCAAAACATCGACCGCGGTCATTCAAAGATTGACTACAGTCCGGGTGAAAAGATATTGATTGTTGAACGTCTGGCGAACATTTTGGGCCGCCTGCATTATAAAAAGGGAGAGGACCAACACTACATTCTGACCCAGCGTTTATTGGAGAAAGTATCCGGGCATTTGAAAACGCGGTTCACACAAGCGTTCCTTAATTTGCTGTTGAAAAATTATCGCAGTAAGAATCTGCCGATCGACGATCAATCGAATGATGATTATTCGTCCAGCTCGTCCATTCAAACCGTCACGGACGTAACAGCCTCGGATGACCGGTTAGCCTTCATCCGTAACGATTTAGATTTATTAGCAAGAATATTACCCTTCCCTCAGGCCGCCAAGACAAGTGCCATCAAAGCCATTAAGGAATACTTAATGAAAAATGAAAATGTCTCGCTCGCCGGTATTTCCTTAAGAGAATTCAAATTGATCAACGGGCTAAGCGGATCTAGAGGCGGACAGATTTACCGATTGCTCCATCCTGAGGATGCAACTGGCACCACACGGTCAAAAACTTCAAAGACCGCCGCGGCGCGTCCGATGACGGACCTGGATCAACGGCTGATGAAGTACTATCCGAGCCAGCGTCTGTTGGTCAAACGGATCGTTACACAATTACACAACCACGGCATCAATCATTTAGATGAACTGCGCAGCAAAACCATTGAAGAGATGCTCAAACTAAGTTTCATAAGCGCGGGGACTGTCGTGATGTTAAGCGCCTTGGTGCCGGCATGGAA
>JAEUSC010000348.1 GCA_016789035.1 Candidatus Omnitrophota bacterium | reverse complement strand
CGGGCCTTCACATTTGTTTTTTTTATGAAGAAAGAAAAGACAGAGGCGGCCAGGCAAAATGACATTTATCAAACGGTCAGAAATGCTTACGCCAAAAGCAATCCCCGCACGCACATGCACGTTCTATGGACCGGCTCACGCAGGCTCATGAAAGAACAGAAGGTCCAGCAGCAGTATCCAATCGACTTTTCCATTGCCAACTTTGATGACGGCTATTCTCCCGGCCAATGGAATCTGATCCTTCCGGACAAAAAGCCCCGTGAAGTGGTCGTCTCCTTCCTCTGGAATTTTTAACCCGCCCGCGTATTTGTTATACATTTTGCGACACTGGTTTTTTGTGCCCTTTGGATTTCTCCTTTGTGCATAAAAAGTGATAGGGATATCACTAAAAACATGCATAATAGCTTTCGGAAATCTAAACAACTAATCAGCAAAGAGGAGGGGTATGAAAAAAATTAAACTACTGGCTGTTGTGGTCCTGGCTGCATTTTTGGGAGGTTGTGCGACCTTAGCTCCCGTTGGGATGCTGTACACCAAGGTCAATGTTCCGATGCAGATGGGCGATGGAAAAGATATCACGTATTCCAAGGTCGGGCAGGCTTCAGCGAATTCCTACTTCTCGCTTATTGCCACCGGTGACGCCAGTGTGGATGCCGCCGCGAAAAACGGCAACATCAAGACCATCAAGTATGTGGATTATCATGTCGAAAATATCTTAGGTGTGATTGGGACATACACAACAACTGTTTATGGTGATTAATTCGTTCGCTTTAAAAAGCGGGGTCCTTTCGGGGATCCCGCTTTTGTAAATTTGTCCCAGGAAAGGAAATGATTATGTCCACCGGCACCGTTCGCCTTCATCGCGTGTTACGCGCGGACCCTGAAAAAGTTTATCGCGCCTTTCTCGATCCGGAAGCCTTAGTCAAGTGGCTGCCTCCGGATGGTTTCACCGCCAAGGTCCATCATATGGATGCCAAGGTCGGCGGGGCCTTCAAAATGTCCTTCACCAATTTTACGACCCAGCAGGCCAATTCTTTCGGCGGAAAATACCTCGAACTCGTTCCCGGTAAACGCCTGCGTTATACAGACAAGTTTGATGATCCTAATCTTCCCGGAGAGATGATCACGACCGTTGAACTGAAAAAGGTTTTGTGCGGAACGGAATTGTCTGTCATCCAGGAAGGCATTCCGGCGGTGATTCCGGCCGAGATGTGTTATTTGGGCTGGCAGGATTCTTTGGTCCTTTTGGCCAAAGTCGTTGAACCGGATATTCAACAATAATCTGGCGGGGGCCATGAGCCAGCAAAGAGGATCCCACATTATGGGCAAGAAACATCCTAATGTCACACATGTCAGTGAAGTCGAACCGCGCGTGGTCCAGAAAGGAAAATTTGCCTTTATGGGCAAACGCCTCGCGGCTCCCAGCGGTGCCGCACAACTGGGGTGCGGATGGTTTGAAGTCCCGCCGGGAAAGACCGCATTCCCGCACCATTATCATTGCGCCAACGAAGAGGGCATTTACATTTTGGAAGGACAGGGAGGCGCACGCATCGGTTCTGAAACCGTGAATGTGGGACCGGGGGATTATATCTCGTATCCGGCAGGACCGGAGAGTGCGCATTCTTTAAAAAATACCGGCGCAGGCCCTTTGCGATATCTGTGTTTTTCCACCGTGCATTCAACAGAGATTGTTGGCTATCCCGATTCTAAAAAGATCGCCGGTGTGGGATGTGTGGACCCCAAGACCGGAATTATGGGGGCCAAAGTCAAATTTATCATCAAAGAACAGCCGTCAGTGGATTACTACGAAGGTGAAGAGTAGTAATCCGACACGAGAGGAAGTTTTCTCAATGAAACATTACAAATTGGTATTACCTGAATTTATGAACGAGCAGGGCGTGCTTTTCGGAGGCAACCTATTAAAATGGATCGACGAATTTGCGTACATTACCGCGAGCCTGGATCTTCCTGGCAACAAGTTCGTTACAATCAGTTTAGACAATGTGGTTTTTCGTAAGCCCATCAAGCTGGGATACGTTTTGTGTTTTGATGTCCTCCGGGGGCGTATGGGAATGACCTCGGTCAGTTATGAAATCAAGGTCTTTAATGCCAAAGATCCGGTCAACAAAGATGAATTGCTTTTCGAGACCCACATTGTCTTTGTGAATGTCAACGAATCAGGAAAAAAAGAGCCCATCAAAACCATTTCTTAATGGATCGAACCCCTCAACGAAAGACAACAATGACAAACACGTCCACG
>JAEUSC010000237.1 GCA_016789035.1 Candidatus Omnitrophota bacterium | reverse complement strand
TTTAATGATGCTGTTTGGAGCCAAAGTTAACGCTGGATTTTGTGAGCCGGATTTTTGTCCGGAGCCGCGATATTTCATGCCGTTTCCTCAACAGACGCATGAGATTCACGTGTTTTTAAGATTGATGGGATTCTTAGGAATTCCCTTACAGGGAGATCATCTGGAATTTCCTCTGTTGGCTGACGATGTAGAAGAATTCCAACGATTGTCTTCCAATTTCAATTTGGTGCCTAAGCGTTATATTTGCATCCATGCCGGTGCGCGTTTATTGACACGGCGCTGGCCCGTGGAGAACTTTGCTTTGGTGGCCAACCGCTTGGGAGCGCAAGGATGGACCATCGTGCTGACCGGAAGTACGGACGAAGAAGCCCTTGTTGGTGAAGTCAGTCGCCGACTCAAGCACGTTCATATCAATCTCGCCGGAAAAACTTCTTTGGGAGCGCTCGGCGTGGTTGTGAAAAATGCGGCGCTTCTGATCAGCAATGATACAGGGGTCGCGCACATCGCCAGCGCTGTTGAGGTGCCCAGCGTTGTTGTGGTGAGCGGTTCAGACCCCGTCCGGTGGTCGCCTCTTAATGCGGCTCTGCATAAAACCGTTGTGCATCCTGTGGATTGCCGTCCCTGCTTTGAGGCCCAATGCCCCTTCGATCTGAAGTGCGCCTGGGGAGTTGAACCCGAACACGTAAACCAAGAAGCACAAATGCTTTTAATTAGGAAGGTGAGCGATGAAAAAGCAATTACGGATCCTCATATGGCATGTCCACGGTAGCTATCTTTATTATCTCACCCAGCTTCCTCACCAGTTTTATCTGCCTTCCAAGGCCGACCGAAAAGGAGATTATATCGGAAAATTCGGTCATATCCCGTGGGGAGATAATGTGCATGATGTTCCGGTTGATCAAATCAAGGACCTGGAATTGGATTGTATTATTTTTCAGCTGCCGCACCAGTACCTCAGAGATCAGTACGAGATCCTTTCCGTTGACCAACAGAGTCTTCCCAAAATTTATCTTGAGCATGACCCGAGTCCTCATCCCACCAATTCAAAACATTGGGTGGACGATCCTAACGTTCTTGTCGTACACGTGACAGCTTACAATCGTTTGGTGTGGGACAACGGACGATCACCGACGATCTTTATTGACCACGGAGTCATCGTTCCTGCGGATATCAAATACACGGGCGAAATCCCCTGCGGTCTGGTGGCGATCAATCACCTGCCACAGCGGGGGCGCACCATGGGCTGTGACATTTATGAACAGGCGTGCCGCGAGGTTCCGCTCAATGTGGTCGGCATGGCGTGTGAGGGATTGTCAGGGGGGCTGGGAGAAGTGATCTTTAAAGATCTTCCACGATTTGAGGCCCGGTATCGCTTTTTCTTTTCTCCCGTCCGCTACACGAGCTTTCCTTTGGCGTTGTGTGAGGCCATGATGATCGGACTTCCTATTGTGGCGGTGGGCATTACGGAAATCGCCACATTGCCGAACAATGAGGTTGGTTTCATTTCCAACCGACCGGAGGAATTAGTCAAAGGAATGAAGGTCCTTTTGCAAGACTATCCTAAAGCTCATGTTCTGGGAAATAATGCCCAACGGTACGCACAGGACCGGTTTAATATTCACCGTTTTATCAAGGACTGGAACAAGGCCTTGAAGTTGAGCCAGGGTTATTCAATTCACAAAGAGTTTTTTGTGTCTAAAGGAGGTTGATATGTATATTGCCATGATCAGTGAGCATGCGTCACCCTTGGCAGCATTAGGCGGTGTGGACAGCGGCGGGCAAAATGTGTATGTCGCCCAATTGGCCGATCATCTGGTGGCCCAAGGTCATGAAGTCGATGTTTTTACCCGCAGAGAAGATCCGAAAATCTTACCGATTATCACTTTGAAGCGTGGTTTAAGAATTATTCAGGTTCCCGCCGGGCCGCCACAGGTGGTCCCCAAAGAACAGCTCTATGCCTGGATGGATGATTTCACTCTTTTCATGAGGCAGTTTTTCCAAGGTAATCCTAAGAAATATGATTTGATCCATGCCAATTTCTGGATGTCGGGTCTTGTCGCCATGCGGCTGAAACAGATTTTGGGCCAGCGCTTTGTCATAACATTCCATGCGTTGGGAAAGATCCGGCGGATGCATCTGAAAGATGCGGACGGGTTTCCGGACTGCCGCTGTGAGATCGAAAAACAGATTATGCAGAATGCCGACGGTATTGTAGCTGAGTGTCCGCAGGACTGGCTTGATATGGTCAAACATTACCAGGCCGGTACGCAACGTATGGCCATGATTCCTTGCGGGTTTGATCCAAAAGAGTTTCAACCGCTTGACCGATATGTGGCCCGTAACTATTTAAATATTCCCGACCACGAGGAAATTTTTCTGCAGTTAGGACGTATGGTGCCCCGCAAAGGTGTTGAGACTGCCATCCGGGGATACGCCAGTTTCTATAGGAATACCCGCCGTCCTTCGCGGTTGTTAATCGTGGGTGGCAATAGCATGATTCCTGATGTTCAAAGGACGCCCGAGATAGGAAGGCTTCAGAAAATCGCCGAGGATGAAGGAGTTTCATCGCTGGTGCATTTCATCGGGCAGGTCAGCCGTCAGAAGCTCAAATATTATTACAGCGCGTCGGATGCGTTCGTGACCGTGCCTTGGTATGAGCCTTTCGGCATTACGCCTTTGGAGGCCATGGCTTGCGGGATTCCGGTGATTGGAAGCAATGTCGGAGGTATTAAATACACAGTCATCGACAAGGTTACGGGTTTTTTGATTCCGCCTCAAGACGTCGAGGCCGTTGCGCATTGCATGAAAGAAATGTGTCTGAGGCCTTGTCAGAAACTTTTGATGGGTCAACAGGCCCTGCAAAGAGTCCGACAATTTACTTGGGAAAAAGTGGCCTTAACGATGGGGGCGTATTTTCAAAAGATCTGCCATGGGATCCATACCAGCCATATTCTTAGATAAAGACGGAACGCTAATCCGCGACGTTCCCAATAATACGGACATCCGTCATATTGAGTTGACTCCGCATGCTATGCAGGGATTGCGCAAGTTGGATAAAGCCGGTTTTCGGTTTTTTATCATTACGAACCAACGGGGCATTGCGGATGGTCTTTTTACGGAGTCCGACCTCACGAGGGTTAAAGATTTTCTTGAACAGATCTTTGCAGATAATGATTTGAAATTGAGCGGATTTTATTACTGTCCGCACCATCCAAAGGCGGCGGTTGAGCAGTTTAGGGAAGTCTGTGATTGTCGCAAGCCCGGGCCTGGTTTGATCCGGCAGGCTGTCAAAGACCACGAGCTGGATGTTGCACGGTCATGGTTGATCGGAGATATTTTGGATGATATCGAATGCGGACGACGGGCCGGGTGCCGGACCATCTTAATGGATACCGGCAATGAGACCGAGTGGCATTGGACAGAATTGCGCAGACCGCATTACAAGGTCAAAAATATTTTGGAGGCGGCTCGATTAATCGCCGATCCCATATGAAGTCATGGAAGTCATTAAAGAAAATTCTGTGCGTGCGTTTGGATAACATCGGAGATGTCATCATGACCATGCCGGCAATCAAGGCGCTTAAAGAGGCTATTCCGGACAGAAGCCTCAGCCTTCTCGTTTCTTGCGCAAGTGCAGAGGCGGCGCGCGCCTTTAAGATCGCGGATGAGTTGATCGTTTACGATGCCCCGTGGATGAAGGCGTCCAAATCTGTTAGTAACAAAAGAGACTTTGAAATGATCGAGCAGATCCGGTCCAGAAATTTTGATGCGGGTGTTATCTTTACGGTCTTTAGTCAGAGTCCGCTGCCCGCAGCGCTTCTTATGTTTTGGGCCGGTGTTCCGCGATGTTTGGCATATTGTCATGAAAATCCTTATCAAATCATCAGTGATTGGATTAAATATCCTGATCCTGAGCAAGGAATCCGCCATGAGGTCAAACGCCATCTGGATTTGGTTTCCGCAACAGGAGCGCAGCTATCTTCCGCGAATATGTTTCTAGAAATTCCCATGCACGTGACGGATTTGGTTTCCCGCAAGCTTAGGACGAAAGGCGTTAAGTTAAACAAGCCTTTGA
>JAEUSC010000226.1 GCA_016789035.1 Candidatus Omnitrophota bacterium | reverse complement strand
GGCAGAAGCCCTTCTTTGAAGGGAATATTAACACCCTCTCTCCAATGTCTTTAAAAGATATTGCGCAGGCCTTGGAAAGAAACGAGTCAACAATCTCAAGGGCGATCAATAACAAACACATGGAGACTCCGCAAGGTCTGTATCCCCTTAAGCATTACTTTGCTCATGCCGTTAATGAGAACAATAAGGACACCACGTCCCATACTATTAAAGAGGAAATCAAAAGCTTGATCGAGAACGAGGATAAATCTAATCCCCTATCAGACTTGGATATCATTACGCATTTTGAATCTCGTGGAATAAAAATGGCCCGCCGCACGGTAAATAAGTACAGGCTAGAACTGAATATCCCATCATCTCACAAGAGAAAAGTTTAGAATGAAATTTTAACGGGCATAGTCATCTTGAAGGCGTATGATATCTTCTTCGGTAAGGATTTCACCGCACGCCACTTCAATCATGACAAGAGGAACCTGACCCGTATTTCCGATGCGGTGTATGGCACCAAGAGGAACATCGACAACACTGCCAGGTTTAACAGGAATGTTTTGCTGATCGACAACCGCCAGACCTTCGCCAGCTACGATTATCCATTTTTCAGATCGATGTGAATGTTTTTGTAAACTCAGACGGCCGCCTGGATTGACTTCGATTCGTTTAACCCAAACCCCCGGTTCCTGATGAAACTTGAGGTATTTCCCCCACGGTCTTTCTGACATTTCATGTGCTGACATAATGTTTACCTTTCACCCTCGAATTTCTCAAATGTATAACATTTTTTTTTGAGGGTTTCAAGATAGGCCCCACAGAAAATTAATATGCGTCATTAAATTCAGTGAGGCATTTTCCTAAATAATTTAAGTCTTTTGTTGTGTGTCTAGAAGATAGAAAGAAAGACTCTAAGTCCGCCGGAGGCAGATAGATACCTTTTGCAAGCAGAAAATGAAACAACCGAGAATAGACTTCTGTTGAACCTGCATTCTGAGCATCCAAATAATTGACTACCTTTTTTTCCCGGAACCGCAGACTCACCATGCTTTTATAGTTGACCGCATGGATATTCAAATTTTTTGCCCGAAAGGCATCATTAACCTGATCGACAAAATCGTCAGTCATCTCCCCCAGGTTATCAAATAATTTCTTATGAAGGCTCTTCAATGTTGCCAGCCCCGCCCGCATGACGATAGGGTTTCCTGAAAACGTCCCGGCCTGATAAACGCCGCCGTTAGGCGCCAAGTGATTCATAATGTCTTTTCGTCCACCATAGGCACCCACTGGGAAACCGCCGCCGATAATTTTTCCAAAGCACGTAATGTCTGGCCAAATATCGAATTCTGACTGAACACATCCTAAATGAGTACGAAAACCCGTCATGACTTCGTCAAAAATAAAGATTGAGAGAGATTTGACAGTGACATCTCTTAACATTTTCAGAAATCCCTTTTCCGGAACCACAACACCCATATTTCCAGCAACAGGCTCTACGATAACGCCGGCAATGTTCTTTCCCAAGCGCTCAAAAACTTCCAGACACCTCTTGGTGTCATTAAATGGCAGACTCAACGTATTCTTCAAATGCTCTGGGGGAACGCCTTGACTGGATGAAGCGGGAAGATTTGCAACTCCAGACCCGGCTACCGCTAAAAGGTCATCGGCATGTCCGTGATAGCAACCGTCAAATTTAATAACAATATTTCGTTTGGTTACCCCCCTGGATAATCGAATAGCACTCATGGTAGCTTCGGTTCCAGAGTTTACAAAACGCACCTGTTCCACGGAAGGGACATGCTTAACAATAAATTCAGCAATCTCGATTTCGGGTTTAGTTGTCGTGCCAAAACTCACGGCATGCTTGAGTCCCTTTTTGATCGCCTTCATGACTTCCGGATGGGCATGCCCTAGAATTAATGCGCCCCAAGAAAGGCAATAATCAGTAAACCCATTTCCGTCGATGTCAAAAATTTTTTTGCCCTTGCCGTAATCAACGACTAGCGGATTACCCTTCACACCCTTAAAAGCGCGAACGGGACTATTGACTCCCCCCACTAAATAATTTTGTGCTCTTTTAAATTCGGCTATTGATTTGCGATGATCCATGGTAACGCTTCCTTTGCATAATATGTAAAGATAATCTTTGCCCCGGCCCTTTTAATGGATGTTAAAGATTCGATGACGACCCTTTTCTCATCGATCCACATTTTCTGGGACGCGGCTTTAATCATCGAGTATTCACCGCTCACATGATAGGCTGCAACCGGAACATTAACTGATTCGTTGATTTTTGCAATTGCATCCAGATAAGCCAAAGCAGGCTTAACCATAACAATATCGGCCCCTTCGAAAACATCTTGCTGCGCTTCTTTGACTGCCTCCTTAATATTGGCATAATCCATTTGGTAGGACTTTCGATCGCCGAATTCCGGAGCCGAGTCGACCGCATCTCGAAACGGACCATAAAAAGAAGAAGCATATTTGACGGCATAGGAAATAATACCCGTATCTGAGAGGCCCTTCTTATCCATGGCCTGGCGGATGTGAGAGATTCTAAAATCCATCATATCCGACGGAGCAACAAAATCAGCTCCAGCCTTCGCATGCGCCGTTGCCATCTGACTTAACAAGGGTAACGTGGCATCATTATCGATGATGTGGCCATTTAAGACTCCGCAGTGGCCATGTTTCAAATAGGCGCATAAACAAACATCGCTAATGACCAGAAACTCTGGAAAGTTTTTTTTAATTGCCCTTATTGCTGATGGAATGATGGCCTTCTCATCAATGGCGTGATGGCCGCTTAAATCCTTTTTTTGAGGAATTCCAAAAAACAATCCCGCTCGTCCCCCCATTTGCATATAGGATTCAATTTCGCCGAGTAATCGGTCAATTGACAACGCTTCAATACCAGGCATGGACGGAATTAAACGCGCTTTATCCTTTCCTTCCATAACAAAAAACGGCTGAATCAGATCATGCGGGGACAATTGAGTTTCCCGCACCAAAAGCCTGGTGGTTTCAGTTAACCGCAATCTGCGGAAACGGCGGCTCGTCATAAATCTCCATTCGATTGAATGTTAATCTGAAATAATTTGGCCATGATACCCTCTGGCAGCCAACGCTTTTTGGGAAACCGGTCCCTTGCACAAAATTTCCCATGACGCTGGTATTTTTTTATAGTCTTTTAAGAAATTGTGAACAGTTGACGGGCTTGTGAATATGATTCCGTCAATCTTTTCATCCGGAAGCGGTCGTCTTTGGGGTTTGATGTTCTCATAGACGGCAAATTCAAAAACTTCGGCTCCAGATTTTAGTAAAGCCTCTTTTAAGAACGGATTAGGTAAAGAAGATCTGGGGTAAATGATCTTTAGGCCTTTTAAACGCATGCGTTTTTTTAATTCGGTGTAAACGCCCTGTGCGGTTTCTGTAGCAGGAATGAAGCGAGGAACCGCACCGTGGTCTAGTAATGCCTGCGCAGTGAATGTGCCTATGACAGCAAATTCTTTTCCATCTATTGATTTTATTTGCAAACCTTCGTGTTTCAGAAAATTTTGGAAATGATCGACCGCATATTCACTTGTTAAAAGAACAAGTTGGGCCTGGGATAGGGCTTGTAAAATTTTTTTCCGCGCTTTTTCTGTGATTCGCGTAGACTGAATACGGATCATTGGCCAGGGAATAATCTTGCCCAGACCGAGGTACTCTTTTGGATGTGTTCCGGTAAACAAATACGCTTTCTGTCCGCTGGATGGCTGATAAAAATCAACGGTTTTCCCTACAAGAATCAAGGCTGGCGGCTCAATCGACTCCCCTGTCACTACGCTCAGGATCGTTTTTAATGTACCTTGGACGGTTCGCTGACTGCGTCGGGACCCTTGAGATATTAACATAACAGGAGTGTCCTTACTCCAGCCCTGCGCACAAAAGCATTTCACAATCTCAGCGAGCTTGGTTAATCCCATAAACACAACCACAGTTTCCGTTTTCGGAATTTCAAGAGGACCGGCCTGTTGAGAGGATTCATCGTGCGAGTGCGCACTAATGAAAGAAACGCTGGAACTGACGCCTCTTGCTGTGAGCGGAACCCCCAAGATCGACGGCAATCCCGTTGCTGAACTGATACCAGGGATCACTTCAACCGGGATATGATAACCGCGAAGATAATTTAGTTCCTCCCACCCTCGGCCAAAAATAAAAGGGTCCCCGCCTTTTAGACGGACCACAGTCTTTCCAGCCATGGCCTTTAGCCGAATTAATCGGCACAAATCGCTTTGTCGGATAGAGTGCGTTCCTTTGCGTTTACCGGCATAAATGTGTTCGGCTCTGACTGCATATTTGAGCAAAGCCGGATGGACTAAATAATCATAAAAAACGCAGTCCGCTGTCTTTAAAACATCAATGGCTTTTAAGGTAATCAATGCAGGGTCACCCGGGCCAGCCCCTGTGAGATATACAGCTCCGTATCTTCTACGCTGATCGAGATGTTGGAAGACTGCGATCGATTTTACATCATCCCGCCGGCAAACAACAGCCAACTGGCCTTGTAGAGGCGTTCCTTCCCATGGGAAAATCGATTTTATCAAATGGTCAAGCTTCAGCCGCATAAGCGCGCAGGTTGCCACAATAATACCATCCAACTTCCCCTGATTGACTTTCTCAAGTCGCTCCTGAATTGTTCCGCGAATATTAACGATGGTAACATCCGGCCTAAGAGATTTGATGGCCCCCTCGCGCAAAAAGCTGCTTGTACCGATGGTCGCTCGAGCAGGTAGATCCTCAAAGGGGGTGTTCCCCACAAAGGCGTCGGAATCATCGAGGCAAGGTGTTAATGCGGCAATTACAAGGTTTGGATTTAATTTCTGCGGCAAGTCTTTGGCACTATGAATGGCTACATCAATGGAGCCTGACAACAATGCCTCATCAAGGGTATTGGTAAAAAAATCATCCTGAATATTCTTCGTTAAGGCTGTTGTTTTATCAATATCACCAGCGGTTTGGAATGTCGTAAGGGTATAACTAAACGGAATCACTTGATTTTTCAGAAGACAAACAATCTCTTGGACCTGGACAACCGCCAAGGGACTTTGACGCGACCCAAAACGAATCAAAAAATTTTCTTTATTTCTGTCTTTTTTCATAGGTGGGC
This sequence comes from Candidatus Omnitrophota bacterium, assembly GCA_016789035.1. Taxonomy (GTDB): domain Bacteria; phylum Omnitrophota; class Gorgyraeia; order Zapsychrales; family Fredricksoniimonadaceae; genus JAGNTT01. Next base: position 23 of record JAEUSC010000226.1, on the reverse strand, counting down.
ATTATAACAAAATTCAAAAGATC
>JAEUSC010000225.1 GCA_016789035.1 Candidatus Omnitrophota bacterium | reverse complement strand
AACGACCTTGGAAACGTATACCGCAATCACAACCCCACCGTATTCCAACCTTGATATAGGCGAGAAAATTTCTGCTAAAAGTGCGGGTCTATGCTGTGACCTTTGTTATCCATCACTATTTAACAAAACTCTGACAGCCTGATTTCTTGGATACAGACCGCGACCACAATCATTGTTTAACAACAGAGAAGGGATATTCCTAGAACAAACTTTGAGGGAGCCCTCCAACCCTTAATCAACTTAAAACCCTAAAAGACAGCTCATAGGCTTGTCTCGGGGCGTTGGATTCAGGATCGCGAGCCTCTGGGGAGAATTAGATATACGTCAACACCAAACTTATATGTCAGAAAATTAACACCGCACGGCGAATGTGTCAACATGAATTTTAAAATAATTTTAAGGTTCATGATTAGCGCGTATCATGAGGATCGGAATGTCTGTCCGGTGCCGAATATTTTCAGCAACACTTCCCAATATGAGATCTTGCGGAAACTTATGGCCATGCGTCGACATAGCAATTAAGTCAATACTCTCCTTTTGAGCGATATCTAATATTTGATCCGCAGGCTCACCTTTAAGCAAATGAACTTTAACTGTTAATCCCTCTTGAAGCAGTTCATCTTGGCACCGCTTAAGGTATTCTCCGTCCTTGCGAATTTCTTCAGAATCTTCCAGATTCAGTTGGTTTTGGTATCGGGCAGCAAATCCTTCAGCCACATGTACAAGAACAAGCTCACAATTTAACTGCTTGGCAAGACAACGCACATGCGTCAAAATCGTGCGGTCCGAAGAGGAATTATCCAATGTTATTAAAATACGTTTATACATATGGTTATTTTATCCATGACAAAAAGGTTTGTAAGAGTAAATAAAAATTTAATCCGACGATAATAGCAGTCACTACCCAGGCGGAAATCTTTAGCCACGGCGCATTGACAAATTGGCCCATTTTACGTTTATCGCCTGTAAACCATACCAATGGCACCACTGCAAAACTCAACTGTAGAGATAGAATGACCTGACTCAAAATTAAGAGCTGCCCGACCCCCTTTTCTTCAAAAAGAATCGCAACAATAACAGCAGGAACAATCGCGACCAACCGCGTTATGATTCTGCGCATCCAAGGACGCAGGCGAATTTCTAAGAACCCTTCCATGACAATTTGACCAGCAAGAGTCCCTGTCAGCGTAGAGTTTTGGCCGGAGGCTAACAACGCCACAGCAAACAGGACACTGGCCAGAGGAGCTCCTAAAACGGGCGTTAATAACTGATGGGCATCCCCGATGTCTGCAACATTCTCATGAGCTGTACCATGAAAGGCCGCCGCACTTAGTATCAAAATAGCGGCATTAATAAAGAAAGCACAAAGCAAAGCCGCTGTCGAGTCAATTGTGGCATAACGGATGGCCATAGACTTTCCGCTATCATTTCGTTCAAACGCCCGAGTTTGAACAATGCTTGAATGCAAATAAAGATTATGAGGCATAACCGTAGCCCCTAGAATACCGATGGCAATGTACAGCATTTCCGGGTTGGTCACGATTTCCGGCTTGGGCAGCAACCCCTGCACGATAAGAGGAATTGAGGGATTAGAGACCACTAATTCGTAACCAAAGCATCCGCCAATAATCACAATCAGACTTGCGACCAAACATTCGAGAATCCTAAAACCCCTATTTTGAAGCATGAGCACTATCATGACATCAAAGGCGGTGATTAAGATACCGACGACCAACGGAGTTTTAAACAACAAATTTAACGCAATCGCCGATCCGATAACCTCTGCCAAGTCGCAGGCAGCGATTGCGATCTCACACAGGCCCCACAAAACCATTGCAACCGGCTTAGAAAAGTGGTCACGACAGGCCTGGGCCAAATCGCGCCCCGTAACGATACCTAACTTTAATGATAAATGTTGCAGCAATATCGCCATAAAGTTTGAAATCAATATCACGGATAAGAGCGCATATCCAAACTGAGCTCCGCCAGCCAAGTCGGTTGCCCAATTCCCGGGATCCATATACCCGACAGCCACCATTAACCCCGGGCCAGCAAAAGCAAGCAGCTTGCGTAGAAAATGCGCATTAGCGGGAACGTGGATGGATGAATAAACTTCTGGCAAGCTCGGCATTTTCACGGGCCTTTTCCAGGCTGAAGGTTCTGAAGTCATAGCTGATCTTTCTTTTGAATATTCTGACATCTCTGACAAATGCCATAAAAATGCATTTCGTGACCCAGAATTTGGAAACCTTGTTTCTCTAAATAGGGCCTATACACGTGATCTTCGTTCAAGTCGGGAAATTCAATAAATTCATGACAACGGACACATTGGGCATGATGGTGAGGCTTCTCATCATAAAGAT
>JAEUSC010000220.1 GCA_016789035.1 Candidatus Omnitrophota bacterium | reverse complement strand
TATTTCAAACGGCTTACCGTTTTCATCATTATTAATGGTGACGTAGAGACTTCCGCAGCCGGTTGAAATCTTCGATGTTGTTCCGGTCATCATATTTGGACGGGGCCGCGGTTCAACCGGTTGATCACCCGCCGCAGGCAGGGACTCGACAGATGCTACGGACGTCTCCTTTTTCGTGACGTTTAAAACCTGGTCCTGACGGCTGCCGTCGCGGTAAACCGTAATGCCTTTGCAGCCGAGTTCATAGGCCTGCATATATGCATCGCGAACGTCCTGTTCCGTCGCCGAGTGAGGAAAATTAATCGTCTTTGAGACCGCATTGTCGGTAAATTTCTGAAACATGGCCTGCATCCGCACATGCCAGTTGGGGGCAATGTCATGAGCCGTGACAAAGACCCGCTTGATATCCTCCGGAATCTCTGCAATTCCCTGAATGGAACCCTCGGCGGCAATCCTGTTCATGAGGTCCACGCTGTAAAATCCGCGCTCACGGGCCACCATTTCGAACACCGGGTCCACCTCGACCAATTTGGTCTGGTCCATCACATTGCGGTAGTAACAAATGGCAAACATCGGTTCAATTCCCGAAGAACAGGGTCCCGCGATAATGCTGATCGTACCGGTGGGTGCAAGAGTTGTAAGCGTGGCATTGCGAAAACGCAGTTTCTCCTGCCCGTTGGCATAAATACTTTGATCAAACGCAGGGAACACCCCCTTCTGGCGTCCCAGCTCGAGTGATTTGATTTTGGATTCCGTCAAAATAAAGGACATCACCCGTCCGGCAAATTCGATCCCTTCGTCCGAGTTGTAAGCCATGCCGAGCCTGGCTAGCACCGAGGCCCATCCCATAACACCCAGACCGATTTTGCGCGTTTGCTTGGTCTTCTCCTCAATGGCCTTAACCGGATGCTTGTTGGCGTCGATAACATTATCCAAGAAGTGCACCGCCTGACGCACCGTGACCTGCAGCTTGTCCCAATCGAATTCGTAATGATGACCGCCTTTCTTGACCATCATTAACAAATTGATCGATCCGAGATTGCAGCTCTCATAAGGAAGAAGCACCTGCTCGCCGCACGGGTTGGTGGCTTCATAATCGCCTAAGGCCGGCGTCGGATTATACTCATTCATGCGGTCGATAAAAATCAGGCCGGGTTCTCCGTTATGATGCGCGGATTTAACGATCAAATCAAAGACACAACCGCTATTGAGTTTGCCCACAACGCCCCCCAGAGGTGAAACCAATTCGTAATCTTCCCGGGTCTTGAGGGCCTGCCAGAATTTTTCGGTGATCGCGACTGAAATATTGAAGTTGGAAATCTCCCTGTCATTTTGTTTGCAGCTGACAAATTCCAGGATATCCGGATGATCGATGCGCAGGATGGCCATATTGGCGCCCCGACGGGCCCCTCCCTGTTTGACCGCTTGGGTCGCCGAGTCAAAGACCTTCAAAAAGGATACAGGGCCCGAGGCTACCCCTCCCGTCGCCTGCACAATACTGTTTTTCTCCCGGATCCTGGAAAACGAAAACCCTGTCCCGCCTCCGGTTTTGTGAATGACCGCCGTTATTTTCAGAGTATCGAAAATGGATTCCATCGTATCTTCAATCGGCAAGACAAAGCACGCGCTCAATTGACCCATGGTTCGCCCCGCATTCATGAGCGTCGGCGAATTGGGCATAAACTCACGGCGCACCATCATCCGGTAGAATTCATCAGCGGTTTTACGGATTTGTGCTTTATCGAACCCGAAGGCACGGTCAACATCGGCAATCGTTGCGGCCACGCGCCGGAACATTTCCTGAGGAGTCTCCACAACTTTCCCTGACGAATCCTTTTGAAGATAGCGTTTTTCTAACACCTGTAAGGCATTTGCCGAAAGTTGAAGATCCATAAACTCTCCTTTTGAAATGATGTGGATAGGAATTAATAATAACGGCGAAAGAAAATGTTCCCATGGATCGCAGCCGGCAAGGGATGCGATCCCCTTAGCTAACAGGATTTCATGCGGGTCTTAGATGCCTGATGCATACGCCCAAATTCATCCGTCGGCGGAACCGTCATGAAGTACTTAGCCATAAACAAAAGCCAAATAATGGCCGCCAGCATCCAGCACGCCGATGAATATCCCAGCCATCGAAAATATTGATCGGCAAAAATAACCGCGAGGAAGCGTTCGGCCAGCGCAATTGTCAGACCGGCAGCGACAGTCCAAAGCACCCACAGCGGCTTTCTTAAGAGTTCGATCGCACCGGCATGCGTCAAAATTACCATGGAGGCCACGGAGAATGTCATCAAGCTAAATCCTCCGATGAACGTAATATGCAACATTTCCTTTTGAAAATCAGGGAGTAAAGCGGCGCCCCAATAACCGGCGGCTGTAAGCCATACGGACGTATAGGCCATCTTCACATACAATTCATTGACTTTGGGCAGCCGCGGCAAAGCGCGGCTTGCCGCAAAGGCAGCCGTTACGACAGCCGCCCTCAATCCGTATCCGAGGCTGGGAGCGCCCAACCCCTCCATCCAGAAACTTACAAATAATGCCGCGGCATAGGCCATATGTAATGCCGGCGTCGGTAATGAGGCCGACGACGTAGCGGGATCAGCGTTTGTTGGTTTATCCCTGTCAACGGCTTGGGGTGCATAAGTCCCCATAAGACGCGGAATGAGAAAGCCTCCGACACCGATGACAACCGATAATAAAAATCCCTGATCCATCAGCGGCTTTCCGACGGAAAGCGCCCAGTGAGGGCCGCCTAACTGTCCAACAATGTGAAGAACCGTTCCTGTAAAACCGTTGACGACACCGAACGGAATCCAGACCAGCTCAATGGGCGGTCGGCCGGAACCGGAAGATGCCGGAGGTCGATTCTTGATTCGTTTGAGTACATAGACCACTAACCACATAAGCCAGACGGCAAAAAGCGCATCGGCAATAATCCACCACGCGTGAAAGGCACAAAAAAGAATGGCGCCCATAATTAACAAAAAACCGACTAACTCTCCCCGGCTGGCGTGCGGCGTTTGAGTAAAACGCGGAAGTGCGGTGAGCAAAAATCCGGCGATAAAGCAATTCATATAAACCAGCACTTGAACCGTCGAGTGAAACATTCCGGAGTAGCTATCGCTCAAAGCAAAACCGAATGCGAACCAGTGACCGATTCCTAACAGTCCGGCTAAGACACCCAATGGAAAAAACAACCGGTACGGCTCGCGGCAGAACGCATCGCACGCTTGGGGTAATCGGGACATCATATTGTTACCTGTTGGGAGGGGTGTGACCGCAACACGTCTTGGACGCGTCGGACGGAATATGTTTCATGCGCTCATAGGCGGCCAGACGGTCTTTTTCACCGACCATATGATCAATGGCGGGATAAAGAATGGTTTCTTCTTTGTCATTATGGAATTTGAGCACCTCCATCAATGCCGCTTCCTGCGGAGCACTATCCAGGTCGCGGTGCTCAACCTTTGCATGGATCGCCTCGAGGGCAGCCTCAATCTGGCGATGCTCCTCGCGCATGACTGCCGTCGGCCCCATATCTTTCATTCCGGTCAAATCTTCAAACAACGGAAAAAGAATTTGCTCTTCCCAGGCAATATGCCTCTGCAGACCGGATCTAAATTTCTTAAATGATTCCTGAGCCGCTTGGAAATCCGTCATCTTTAAAGACTGAAAATCTCTAAAGAAACCGTCAAGCTCATCATGATCATGACTGAAATAGTCTTGAACATTGAAATCTTTCATACCGATTCTCCTTCATCTGGATTTTTACGGAATGAACCCATCCCGGAAATTAAGAACAACTGGATAGCCGGCAAACCCGACGGTCAATTGACATACGAGCCAAAGGCAAAGAGTCACGAAGCCGGGCAGGACAACGACGATGCCGAGGCATGAACAACTGAAATGGTCTCTCCTTCCGTGAGAAAACCATCACGGATAACTTTCGCATAAATACCGCATCGCCCCAGAATGTCATTCTTAAGGCTCTGACTGATCGCATCAAGAACGTAGCAAGGCTTGCGCACTTTTGTAAGCTCGACAACAACGCCGTTTGAAAAATTAAGGACCGTTCCGACAGGCAAGGCATTCACATTAAGATTAGCAACGGTCAGATTTTCTCCCGTTGCACCGGGCACCAGCTGGTAACCTTCGCGATTAAGCTCCTCGAGCTTTTCAATATCCTGAAGGCAGACTGCCTGCAGCGTTGTCCGGTGCTTCTCGTGATTATGTCCGTCTCCGGCCAGGCCATGGACTGAGACATGAGTAAAATTTACCGGCACCTTCGGAATCCCGCCGGGTGACGTGTTAATAGAAACGATGTGCGGCGTTTTATCTAACATTTGCATCCTGAATTCTTGCGGTCATAGAAAAACCAGTTGAGCCCCAGACAAATGACATAATATACCGTAAAACCGTACAACGCATATTCGGGGTGCCCGGCCTTGATCTGCTGCCCGAAAATAATCGGGATGATAAAGGCCCCGTAAGCAGCCACGGCCGATGTCCATCCCAACACAGGGCCGGCCAGTTCCTTGGGAAAAATATAAGGAATACTGCGAAATGTCGAACCGTTCCCCAGGCCTGTGGCGATAAATAGAATCATAAAAAGAATAAAAAAGGGCACCCAGCAGGTTTCCGGTGTGGGCAGAGATTTGGCCTTCACAGTATAATAGGCCACACCCAAAGCCGCAGCCACTTGAATAACCGTGCTCCACGTGGTCACCTTAGAACCACTGTTAATCTTGTCGGCCAGCCACCCCCCGACCGGGCGG
>JAEUSC010000214.1 GCA_016789035.1 Candidatus Omnitrophota bacterium | reverse complement strand
GAGATTGCGTGGTTATTTCCCCGATGTGTGCCAGTTTTGATATGTTTAAAAATTTTGAGCATCGCGGACGGGTGTTTAAAGAAATTGTAAAAGGATTGGTTTGACCGGATGAGAGAAAACAGGATTTATCTTGCCGCTACTACGTTTTGCCTGATCTGTATCGGCGTTGTTATGATCTACAGTTCCAGCTGTGTTTATGCCATGCAGGAGTTGAAAGACAGCGGATTTTTCTTAAAGAGACATTTAATTTTCTTGTGTATTGGTTTTATTATGACTCTGGCTGTGATGGCCATCGATTACCGGATTTTACAGAAGTACGCCAAGCCCCTTTTGATTCTTTCCATTATGCTTTTGGTTTTGGTTTTAATTCCGGGGATCGGTAAGCGAAGTTCCGGAGCACAGCGATGGTTCAAGCTCGGCATGATCAGTTTTCAACCGTCGGAGCTTGTGAAGCTGGTTGTGATTATTTATGTTGCGGACTTTCTTTCTCGAAAACAGAAATTGATTGCCAGTTTTAAGGAAGGTTTTGTTCCTTTAATGCTGGTGTTAGGTGTGACCTGTCTTTTGGTCGTTAAGCAGCCGGACTTAGGAACAACGGTTGAAATAGCCGTTGTTGTTTTGGCTATGATGTTTGTGGGTGGGGCGCGGCTGATGCATTTGGGATTAATCGCTTTGGCTGCCGTTCCTATCATTATTTATTTAGTCACAAGTGCGTCTTACCGCATGGCCCGTATTATGGCGTTTCTTGATCCCTGGCAGGATCCTCAAGGCATTGGTTTTCAGCTGACGCAGTCTCAGATTGCGCTAGGATCCGGCGGATGGTGGGGAGTCGGACTGGGCAAGAGTCAGCAGAAACTCTTTTATTTACCAGCGGCGCATACCGATTTTATTTATTCCATCATTGGAGAGGAATTTGGATTAAGAGGAACGCTCTTTGTTATTTTTCTTTTTGGCCTGTTATTGTGGCACGGGACGAGAATCGCGGTTAAGACGGTTGACTCTTTCGGGTATTACATTTGTATAGGGATCTTGGTGATGTTTGGAATGCAGGCCGCGGTTAATATTGGTGTCAGTATGGGCGCTCTTCCAACCAAAGGTCTGCCGTTACCGTTTATCAGTTACGGTGGATCGGCTCTTATCTTTCACATGGCAGCGATAGGCTTGCTTTTAAATATTTCCAGAATCCAGGACTTGTAGGGGCGGCCATATGAAGATTGTATTGGCGACAGGCGGCAGCGGGGGGCATATTTTTCCGGCCATTAAAACTGCCGAATATTTAAGTCGGCAGGGACACCAGGTTTATTTTGCCGGCGCCCTTTTATCCGTTGAGGACCGCCTTAAGAATCTGGGATACGGATGTTTGATTTTGGACGTCGAAGGGTTTCGGCCCGGTACCGCACTGCGTTTCGCTTACAAAATGATTGCCGCATTTTCCAGATGCCGGCAATGGATTCGTTCTATTCAACCCGATGTGGTTGTGGGCTTTGGGAGCTACAGTTCTTTTCCCATGATTTTCTCAGCAAATACGATGGGGATTAGGACAGTTCTGCATGAACAGAATGTAATTCCCGGAAAAGCTAACCGCGCGGCGGCGCGTTTTGTGAAAACTATTGCAGTTTCTTTTGAAGAAACCAAAACTTATTTTCCTAAGCACAAAACTGTTTGGACTGGCTGTCCCTGCAACAGTCAGAGACCGCAAAAATCTCGAAGTGAGTTGTTAAAAGCATTTGGCTTGCGTGATAATTTTAAGACGATTCTGGTTTTAGGAGGCAGCCAAGGGAGCCATTATTTAAATGAGGTTTTCTTTGATTCTATTTGTCGGTTGCAAGGCGTTCAAGTCATTCATATGACAGGGAAGTCGGACCAGCCAGCCTATCAAAAGAAATACGAAAGCATCACTAGTCCATCCTTAGTTTGTGCATTTATTGAGGATATCGAGTGCGCGTATGCAGTTGCTGATCTTGTGATTGCACGGGCAGGTGCGGCAACGGTGTTTGAATTGGCATCGTTTAAGATCCCCTCCATACTCGTGCCGTACCCGTATGCGCATGGTCATCAAAGGGCCAACGCGAGAGTGTTGGAGAAGGCAGGGCATTCTGTTGTTATTGAGCAGGCGGATTTAAATGTGGAGAAATTGTGTAAGGTGATCAATCGTTTTCTTGAAACCGGGCGTTTGTTGGATGCTGATAATGAAAAGCAAGGAAGTTTTGTAACAAACCCAACGCAGTTGCTATCAAACACGATTTGTTTGACCCCATGAAAATCCGATTTGTAGCTATAGCGATCGTATTCTTGTGTTGCGCTTTTTCTGCCCAGGGCATTGCGCAGAAAAGGGAGTGGAATGAATATAAAGTATCGCATTTCATCATTTATTACAAATCCATACCTATGGATTTTGTCAAAAGTGTGGAGTCTGCGGCAGAACAGCACTATCGGGACATTGCCGATTGGCTGGGTTTTCATCGGGAACAAGGATGGGCATTGAAGAACCGCGGCAAAATATATATCTATGAAGATGCGAATGATTATACGGCCAACGCTGTGAACTTTCAGTGGTCTCATGGCGCGGCCTTTGCATCAGAAAAGACCATCCGCACATTTCCATCGGCGCACGGTTTCTTTGACTCGACGCTGCCTCATGAGATGACGCACATTATTTTCAGGGAATGTATCGGGCTGGAAACAAAAATCCCTTTATGGTTTGAAGAGGGCGTGGCTATGTATCAAGAAAAGGCCCGTCGTTTCGGGGCTCACCGGATTGTCCTGACTGCCGTCGAAAAAGGTGAATTTATTCCTTTAAACGAACTAACAGTTATGCGATTATATAACAGTTCACCTGATTCTCAGGTCGAATTGTTTTATGCAGAATCCGCGAGCGTTGTTTACTTCATCATTAATGAACTTGGAGAGCATAATTTTGTACGGTTATGTCGAGCTTTGAAAGAAGGCAAAACATTTCAGCAGGCTTTGCAAGATGTATATTTCCGTTTTAAGAGCCTCGCTGATCTTAATACAGCTTGGTTAAATTATTTAGAACGTATTGATCGGTAGAATGCAAATATGGCAAAACATTATCATTTAATTGGGATTGGCGGCATTGGTATGGCTGCTTTGGCATCGTTGTTACTCGACAAGGGCTGCACGGTCAGCGGCTCAGACATGAAAGAAACGGAACTCACCAATCATTTAAAAAGAAAAGGCGCAACCGTATTTAAAGAACATCACGTAGAAAACATCAAAGGTGCAGACTATATTGTTTATTCATCCGCCATCCGCGCGACTAATCCAGAAATGATTCAAGCGGTAAGCGCAGGCATCCCGATATTAAAGAGAGCGGAGCTTTTAGCAGAACTTGTGAATCAGGAAGTGGGAATTACCGTCGCCGGAGCTCACGGCAAAACCACAACCACTTCGATGGTTTCCCATATTCTTTTGCAGGCAGGTCTTAAACCTACTACAGCCGTCGGGGGGATTATCAACAGCCAAAGTACTTACAATGCCAATCTTGGGACGGGAAAATATTTTGTCGCTGAAGCTGACGAGAGCGATGGAACTTTTCTTTATTTCAAACCGATGTATGCAATTCTTACCAACATTGATTTTGAGCATGTGGATTTTTATAAAAATTGGGACAACATTTTGGCTGCCTATCGAAAGTTCATTCAGCGAATAAAACCCGAAGGTTGTTTGTTTTATTGCGGCGAAGATGCGCGTTTACGGCAGTTGGTCATGGAGGAGAAGACGGATTCAGCGAGTTATGGGTTGACGTCCGAATGTGATATTTATGCCGAGAACATTACACTGTCAGGATATCAAACTCAATTTCAGTGTTATCACAAGGATAAATTGTTGGGCCTTGTTTGTTTGATTGTTCCGGGTCGCCATAACGTATTAAATGCATTGGGAGCAATCGCCTTGGGACTGCGTATGGGTGTTCCTTTTGAGACAATCCAAAGTGCATTAATGTCCTTTTCGGGTGTCAAGCGTCGCTTTCAACTCAAAGGTAGCTTTCCTGATCTTATGGTTGTTGATGATTACGGGCATCATCCCACAGAAATTGTGGCGACTTTGAATGCTGCCAAATCATTCGGTCGAAAACGTCTTGTCGTGGTTTTCCAACCTCATCGGTATTCCCGCACTCAATCATTATTTAGCGAATTTATTGATAGTCTTTCTTTGAGCGATTATTTGGTTCTTACAGACGTTTACGCCGCAGGAGAAAAGCCTTCCCAGGGGATTGGCTCGCAAGAATTGTTTCCGCGAATTCAGGAACAATTTGGTATGAATACGGTTTATTTGCAGCGGGATAAAATTTTGTCTCACTTGATGGAAGTCATTCGTCCCGGAGATCTTGTTGTTACGCTCGGTGCGGGTGATATTACTCAACTTTCAGATGAACTGGTTGCCGCGTGGCAGGCCAGCCATCCTGTAGCATAAAAAAAATGGCCCAGGTATTAACATCCCTATTATCTATGGTTGGAACCGTCGGTGTTTTAATGGGCGGTGTTTCCTCTGAGAAGGAAATTTCTTTGAGATCGGGACGTGCTGTCCTTCAGGCTCTGCAGAGATTGGGAGGGACGGTTGTTCCTGTTGAGCTTGATACTTTTGACCGCAATGACGTGATGAGTCTTTTGCGGCAGTCGGAAATTCAACTGGCTTTCATTGCGTTGCACGGCCGATTCGGGGAAGATGGAACCATCCAGGCCATGCTCGAGGAATTGAGAATTCCTTATACGGGATCCGGTGTGAATGCCAGCGCCTGCGCCTTTAATAAAGTGACGACACAGCGAATGTTACGTGCCAATGGATTGCCTGTTGCGGATTTTTATGTGGCCCACGCATTGACCGTGGACGTTAATCGGATCATGCAAGAATTGAAGGATTATCCGGTGGTTACCAAGCCGGCGAGCGAAGGTTCGAGTTTTGGCGTTTCTGTGGTTGGGGAAAAAGAAGGGTTCGCATCGGCCTTGGTGGAAGCATTTCGTTTTGGCAATGAAATTATCGTCGAAAAATTTGTTGCCGGACGCGAGCTGACCGTCGGTATTTTAGATCAGCAAGTGCTTCCTATTGTTGAAATCTGTCCGCAAAATTCGATGTTCGACCACCAGTCCAAGTATCAGCCGGGGCTTACGCAATATATAGTTCCTGCTCAATTACCGGACACCGTAACGAAAAGTATTCAAAGCATCGCACTTAAAGCGCATCAGGTATTAGGGTGTGAGGGATATTCCCGCATTGATTTTCGTTTGAACGAGGCATTGCAGCCGTTTATTCTGGAAGTTAATACCATTCCGGGTTTTACCGAGACAAGTTTGTTTCCCAAGGCTGCCCAGCAGGCCGGGATCAGTTTTGGGGATGTGTGCTTAAAATTAATTGAGTTGGCTTATGGCAAGAAAAAGTAAGATTGACATTCCTGCGGTCGTTATCCGCAACGGGATTCTTTGTTTTATTATTTTGCTTTTTGTAATGTGGGTGTGGAAAAGCGCTTCGAACTTCTTGCATACCGCACCGATATTTCGTATTGAGAAAGTCACCGCTGATGCGGATGTCAAGTTTCTAGAAGCCCGTTTATCAGGCAAATTAAGAGGAAAAAATATTTTTTCCGTCGATCTAAAACGTCTCCATAGGGAAATTCGTGCCATTTTTCCGCAAGTTTATGATTTGAGCGTCGAGCGACGGTTCCCAGATTCCATCCACATCAATGCTAAACGCAGAGATCCGTTGGCCCAAGTATTAGCAGACGACGCTAGCTACCTGGTCATTGATGATGAGGGCGTTATTATTGCTTTTGCTCAAAAGCCTGTTGAGAAATATCCTTCCATTATCCATGCTCATATTGGGAAACAAAAAATTGCGTTAGGAACCCGATTGGCCACGCAAGAAATCAAGTCTGCGATCACTGTCATTAAAGCCTACGAAAACAATAATACTTTATCGAAATATCCACTTTCCGATATTGACGTGGATAATCTGACTAAAATTGGTTTTAAAATTGGTCCGTTCTTGGAGATTATTTTGGACAACGAAGACATCTCTTCCAAGCTGGATATGTTGGTGTCATTGATTCAGCAAAAAAGGCTCGATTTCAGAGAAATAAAGTATATCGATCTACGTTTTAAGGAGCCGGTTGTTGGAAAGAAATAATTGATTCTGGACTCTTTTGAAATAAGTGGAACCTACATAGTTCCCGGACTTATGTTTCAAAGAGAATCTGGGATTACGGCCAAGATAAATAACTGTTCGGCTAATTATTCGGTTGCGGGCGTCTCGCGACGGCGGTTAAAGAAAATTTCAATCCATGCAGAAATGATGGGAGAACGGTCGGCATGATAGGAAAATTGAAGGGTGAAAAGTTGTCCTGCGGTCTGGATCTTGGCGTACAGACGATGAAGGCGAGTTTGGTCCGCACAAAAGATTCGGAAAATCTGGAATTGCTGGGTGTTCATGAGGTCAAAACTGCAGGACTGCGTGGGCCGGCGGTAAGTGATTTGAATGAACTTTCGGACTGCATCCAAAAGGCGGTTAGTGGTCTGATTTCCAAGACCGGTTATAAGGTCAAACTCGTAAACGTAGGCTTGGGAGGAGACTTAATTGGTGTCCGAGAAAGCGGCTCTGTAATTCCCCTGGTGGATCATGGCAATAAAGTTATTAGCGCCCTAGATGTTAAGAAAGTCAGGCATCAGGCTCGCATGCTTGGTATTCGTTTGGAAGAAGATATTCTGCACGATTTTCCAAGATTTTATAAAGTGGATGATGTGAATACCGCCATCAATCCCGTAGGTCTTTATGGCCGAAAATTATGTGGACAGTTTTTGCTTGTCATTACAAACATGACGAAGCTGCGAAATATCGCTAAAGCTGTAAATCAGGCAGGTTATGAACTCGGTCGGACCTATTTCAGTAGCTATGCGGCATCCCAGGTTGCCACCACGGCCAAGACCCGGTCGCAAGGCGTTGCGTTTATTGACATTGGTTCAACGTCAACTTCCGTTCTTATTTATCAGGACGGAATACTGCAGCAGATTGAGATCATTTCGTGGGGTGGGGTTAATGTCACGCAAAGTATCGCCGGGCAGCTCAGTCTTGTCCTTGATTTGGCAGAGGACATTAAGAAATCACACGCAGTGGCCGTCGGAGTTCTAGGTGGTGAAGAAGAAATTTTGGTCAAGCGGGAAACGGGTTATATGCCGATAAAAAGGCTGGGGATTTCCCAAGCCATTGGTCCGGAAATTGAACGCTTTGTAGCTCAGGTTAAGAAAATAATCACGGAGTCTCCGTATTATCATCACCTAAATTCGGGTGTGGTGATGGTTGGCGGGGGTTCGCTTTTGCCGGGCTTGATCGAGCGGATTGAAGAAGCAACAAATTTAAAGGTCACAACTGGAGTGCCTACTCAGGGGTTGAATAATTCGGTTGTCTATGCGGGAGTTATCGGGCTGGCACAGATTAATACCGTTGAGAGCTTATCAGCGGCCGCAAACCGTCAACAGTCCACAAAATGGACTGCGCGAGTAAGCAATGCATTTAAAGAGCTGTATCAAGAATATTTTTAATGCCATCTCCTGCTTAGTCGTTCGATGGATTAACTTTTTGAAATTTATAGATCGATGTGTCCCAGAGGATCAGTCAGATTTTTTACAACACAATTGGGGTTAATTATCGTCGCGCCGGTCGGTGCGTTTGCGGGTCAGATTATATTCGATATTCTTAAGAACGCTTCGCAAACGCAGAATGCTGTTGAAGATATAAAGCATCCAAAAAGAATTGAATAATAAGAGTATGACAATCAATGATGTGTTGGTTGTCTGAGCCAGAAGCAAGTTGGCCATGGCATCATACTTTGGAATATGGTCGGAGGCATCAATCACTTTGAATGTGTTCATAAAGAAGAAAACAAACACGCCCACAAGAATAAATTCAAAAAAAAGCATATAAAAATGCTTCATCATCCATTGCGCAGATCGATTATCCCACTGACGAACCTTGTTCATAAAATCGCCAAAACCCATATTTCTTTCTCCTTTTGCCCATCATTCTACACAAGTTTATTAAGCAGGCAACAGATATTCTCGATTAAAACGTTTTTGCAAAGGATACAGCTATGAATAAAAAAATTATGATTGTCGACGATGATCGCTTGAATCTTACGCTTTTGCAGTTTGGTCTCAAAGAGAAGGGATATCAGATCTGTGTGGCTCACGACGGGAAAGAGGCTCTTGATGTTTTGGCACGGGAGAGGCCTGATTTGATCATTCTTGATATACAGATGCCTAACATGAACGGTTATGAGTTTATGAACCACATTAATGGTGCTCCGGAGTTTAAAGTCCCAGTTGTGATGTTAACGGCCAATGAGACCATGCAGGATGTTTTTTTTATGGAAGGGGTCCGAGGGTATCTGGTTAAGCCAGTCAATATGAAGATTTTGGAAGAAAAAATTGCGGCATGTTTGAAGTAGACAGAAAATTTAACGCGCCTGGAGGGACTCGAACCCCCAACCCTCTGGTCCGAAGCCAGATGCTCTATCCAATTGAGCTACAGGCGCAAACTCCAACATTTTTGATTCGGAAATTTCGCGTTAGTCCTGGCTAATTTTGTGTTTAGCAGAAAGCCAGGACAGGTACATTACGATTAAATTTAAAGATCAGGAGAAGTCGCTATATATACAACAAGGACGAGTTAACTGGCTTCGTAACACCAAACAGTCCATTGACAAGCCCATCCTTTCTACCACTTTTTTCTTTTCTTGCAAAGAGTATTTTCAAAGAAGTCTAGGCAGAATGCTGGGTGAGGTATTTCTCTTATATGGACAAGATCGCAAAAAATCATTTTAGAATTTAGCTTTACTTCAAAAATGGATTTGGCTAATATATCGCTGCTTTTAAAAGATAGGAATAAATATGTCGAATGTAGGTTCATCTAAAAATACCGCGCTTGTAGAGGAACATGTAAGCCTTGGGGCCAAGATGGTCGATTTTGCCGGATGGAATATGCCGCTGCAATACGAAGGTATTTTGCAGGAGTTTGAATATAACCGTAAGACAGCATCGTTATTTGATTGTTCGCACATGGGTGAATTTTTTATTGAAGGGACATTGACGGCCAGCGGCCTTAGCCGAATCGTTACGCAAAAGCTCACGGATATGCCGGTGAAGACCTGTCGTTATGGAACCATGCTAAATGAAAACGGCGGAACAATAGATGATTTGATTGTTTATAAGATTTCGGAAGAAAAATGGATGGTTGTGGTCAATGCTGCCAATATCGATAAAGACCGTCGGCATTTTTTGGCTCATTTGTCAAAATCTTCTGGTTTTCAAGATGTCTCCTTACAGACGGCCAAACTCGATTTGCAAGGTCCAATGTCGCGGGAAGTTTTGGGAAGGCTTGTTCCCGGGATTCAAACTTTGGAGTATTACGGCTTTGATCATTTTGATTTGCTAGGTGAAAAAGTAATCATCAGCCGGACCGGATACACGGGCGAATTGGGTTATGAGATTTATTTTCCCTGGACAAAAGTAAAAGAATTATGGAAAGAAATTCTCAAAAATGATAATGTAAAGCCCACTGGATTAGGCGTTCGAGATGTATTGAGAATTGAAATGTGTTATCCGTTATACGGTCATGAGCTGGAGGAAATTATTTCTCCGTTCGACGCCGGACTTAAAAAATTCGTGGACCTTTCTAAAGATTTTATAGGTAAAGACGGACTTTTAAAAAGGGAAGATAGCGGCTTGAAGCGGAATCTGGTTTGTTTTGCTTCCAGTAATCGCAGAGCTCCCCGGGCCGAGCACAAACTATACTCGCTTGATGGTTACGAATGTGGTGTGGTAACCAGTGGAACATTTTCTCCGGCTTTAACCTGCGGTATAGGTATCGGCCTTGTCCGTGAACCGTTAAAAGCCGGCGATCAAATTATATTTGGAGATGAAAAGAGTAAAAACTCTGCGGTCGTGGTTTCCCGCCCGTTTTATAAATCTGGTTCGTTGAAAAATTAATCGCATCTAAAAGGAGTCAAGGAGTTAGTTATGGAAATAATCGAGCATTATCTGTATACCAAAGAACATGAGTGGATTAATATCGAAGATAATATCGGGACGATCGGTATCACAGATTACGCGCAGTCGGCGCTCGGTGACATTACATTTGTTGAGCTTCCTTCTCAAGATTCCGAAGTAGAACAGTTTGAAGAATTCGTTTCTGTCGAATCCGTGAAGGCAGCCAGCGATATCTTTGCGCCTATGTCCGGTCGCGTCATAGAAGTGAATTCAAAGTTGGAAGAAAACCCTGGGCTGATTAACCGCTATTGTTATACCAAGGGTTGGCTGGTTAAGATTGAAATCACAAGTATGGAGGAGACCTCCAATTTGATGACGGCTGAAGAATATGAAAGTTATTTGGAAAGTATTGAGCAATAATCACTAGAAAGCCCGCGCGTTGAATCCTTATATAGCCAATACCCCCCTTGAAGTTCAGGAAATGCTTAAAGTCATCGGTGTCAAAAGCATCGATGATTTGTTTGTCGATATCAAGCATTCGTTACGCCCCAAGTCGTTTGATTTGCCGGAAGGGCTTTCCGAGCTGGAGGTTGTCCGGCGGGTTGTCAGCATGGGGCTCAAAAACAATATCCATCTTGTCCCATTTGTCGGGGGCGGTTTTTATGATCACTTCATTCCATCGGCCGTCGATGCCCTCATTTCTCGAGGAGAATTTTACACGGCCTACACACCATATCAGCCCGAATGCGCACAGGGGACACTGCAATCTCTTTTTGAATTTCAAAGTTCTATCTGTACATTGACGGAAATGGACGTGGCCAATGCGTCGCTTTATGACGGCGGAACGGCGTTGTATGAAGCCATGATGATGGCGATCCGTCTGACGGACAGAACAAAGATTATTATGGACGGTGGCGTAAGTCCCATCTACCGAAAAATTTTGAAAACGTACACCAGTCATCTTCATTTCGAATTTATTGAAACGCCGGTTATCCATGGACAGGCATCCCGTGAAGATATTTTAAAGCATTTGGATGATAAGACCGCCGCTGTCATTGTCCAGAATCCGAATTTTTTCGGTGTTATTGATGATCATTCAGATATTTTTGACCAAGTTCACAAAGTTGGCGCCATGGCTTTGAGCAGCGTTTATCCTGTGGCCTTGGGCTTATTGAAAACTCCCGGCGCTATGGGGGCAGACATTGTCACAGGAGAAGGGCAGTCCATGGGCTTGCCGTTGAATTTCGGCGGTCCTTATCTGGGATTTATGGCGGCTCGAAAAAAGTTTATTCGTAAGATGCCGGGCCGTATCGTAGGAGAAACACTGGATGGTCAGGGCCGTCGGGCCTTTGTTAATACTCTTCAAGCGCGTGAGCAGCACATCCGTCGGGAAAAGGCAACGTCCAATATTTGTACGAACGTGTCATTGTGCGCTGTTCAATCGGCTATTTATATGTCGATGCTGGGTAAGGAAGGGTTAAAGGAATTGGCACAGCTCAATCTTCAGAAGGCTGAATTTATGCGTCAGGAGTTGGGAAAAATTCCTGGAGTCATTGTTAAGCGAAGTTCTCCCACATTTAATGAGTTTGCGGTTGTTTTGCCGAAGGATGCTTCGGTTGTTGTGGGTGGCATGATCAAAAAAGGTTTTGCCGCCGGTTTTCCGTTGGGACGGTATTACCCTGGGATGGAAAAATACTTGCTTGTGGCCGTCACTGAGAAGCGGACGAAGCAGGAAATTTTAGATTACATTAAAGCGTTGAAAGACGTTTTGTAATCGGGGCCCGATGGCCCGGCTAGCCAGTGCTCAGCAATTGGGATTCTGGGGCTTTTAGGTGTATAACTTATGAAACTGATTTTCGAAAAAAGTGTTCAAGGTCGTCGGGGTTTTCGCCTTCCGGCAAGTGATGTGAATGTTAAGGCGGAAATTCCAGCCAAGTATTTGCGCGTCAATGACGCTCAGCTCCCCGAGGTTTCGGAGTTGGATGCCGTCCGCCATTACACTCATTTATCACAGAAAAACTTTTCGATCGATACTCATTTTTATCCGCTTGGCTCCTGCACGATGAAGTATAACCCGAAATTCACTGAAGGTCTGGCGAGAGTTTCCTCATTTATGAATTTACATCCGTTGCTCCCGCAGCTGGAAGGTGGGGAGACGTTAACGCAAGGCGCGCTGGAAGTGCTTTATGATTTAGAGCAGCTCATGTGTGCTATGACGGGATTTGACGCTTTTACGTTACAGCCTTTGGCAGGCGCGCATGGGGAACTCACCGGCATTATGCTGATGGCAGCCTACCATCAGTCCAAAGGCAATAAAAAGAAATACATCATTATTCCGGATTCCGCGCACGGGACAAACCCTGCCAGCGCGGCCATCGCCGGATATGAAACGATCTCTATTCCGTCGGACAAAAACGGTAATATGGATCTGGCAAAATTGAAGGAAGCGATCACGCCGGAAGTGGCAGGGCTCATGATGACCGTGCCCAGTACGCTTGGTTTATTTGAAAATAATATTGACGAAATTGCCAAGCTGATCCACGGTGTGGATGGAATCATGTATTATGACGGCGCCAATCTTAATGCCGTGTTGGGGCGCTGCCGTCCGGGTGATATTGGCTTTGACGTTATGCACATCAATACGCACAAAACATTTACTACACCGCACGGCGGAGGCGGACCTGGCGCGGGCCCTGTAGGTGTAAACAAAAAGCTGGAGAAGTTTTTGCCGATATCACGGGTTATTCGTCGTAGCAACGGTCAGTTTGCACTTTCCTATGATTTTCCGGATTCAATCGGTTACATCGCACCTTTTTATGGGAACTTCGGTTTGCTCATTCGGGCTTACGGTTATATCTTAATGCTCGGAAAGCAAGGCTTGATTGATACGACGAACCATGCTGTATTAAATGCTAATTACATGAAAGAGCGTTTAAAGCCTTATTATAAATTGGCTTACGAACGAATTTGTATGCACGAAAGTGTGTTTTCCGCAACGTTACAAGCGGACCGCGGTGTTCATGCCATTGATCTGGCCAAATATTTGATTGATCAAGGCGTTCACCCTCCGACGGTTTATTTTCCTCTCATTGTTCCCGAGGCTATTATGATAGAGCCGACAGAATCCGAATCCAAACCCGTCATGGATGAGTTTATTGATTTCATGATTCAAGCGGATCAGCTTTCCAAGGACAATCCGGCGGTCTTTAAGGATTTTCCTAAAACAATGCCTATTTCGCGTCCGGACGAAGTTAAGGCGGCCCGCGACATTAAGACCAGTTTCTTTCATCACTCCTAAAATATGATCCTAAAGGATATTTCTTTAGACTCACCAGAGGCCAACATCCTGCTGGATGAAGCGCTTTTCCTAAACGCAGAAAAGCATGAAGGTCCGGAAGTGTTGCGTTTTTGGGAAAGCAAATCCGTGTTTATCGTGCTGGGACGCATCGGCAAAGAATATGATGATTTGGTTATTCCTCAGGTGCTAAAAGAAAGAATCCCCGTCGTGCGTCGAACGTCCGGCGGCGGAACAGTTGTTCAGGGACCGGGATGTCTGAATTACACATTGGTGATTGACAAAAATAGAGAAAAGCAGCTCACCGATCTTCGGTTATCCTATCAATGGATCTCACAAAAAATTATAGGTGCTTTAAAACAGCAAGGTATCAATGCTGTGTTTCGCCCTATTTCGGATATTGCAATATTTGATACTGACAAAAAGTTTTCAGGAAACGCCCAGCGCCGGGGGAAGAATTTTATTTTGCATCATGGCACCATTCTTTATGATTTTGATCTGAATACAGTATTCCGGTTGCTGCAAATGCCGAAAGATATGCCGGAGTATAGGCGTAAGCGCGAACATTCAGAATTTATATCCAACATACCGATTGACCCTCAAAAATTTAAGAAGGATTTGCAAGATTTGTTTTGTGTCACTGATGACCAATCCGCATTGACGCCTCTGGAATCCTCCCTGCTCACTTATCAATTGGAAAAGTTTCCGTTTTCTGTTGATATTCATCCTTAACAATTCCATACATTTGCCTTTGTCTGCATTTTTTATTTCAAATGCGTTGACATGACCTTAAGGCAACTTATAATCAATCCATATTAATAATTCTTATTCTTTCTATGAATAAAATCTTCCGCACATATGCCTTCATTTTGATTTTTGCCTTTGTTATCTCTGCTTCTGGTTGCGCGGCAGACAAATCTTTTAAGAAATCTCCCTCAAGTTCGTCTGCACAAAAAGATGATTATGCGCAGTACGTAGCGTATTTCAAGCAGGTTTATAAATCGATGCAGGAGAATTATTATGAATCGGTCCGCCAGGAAGACTTCGACCGTTTCATTCAGGCATTTAACACAAAAATTTACAGTCAGCTTAAGAATGAGAAAAAAAGCAATGATTATGTCCGCTGGCGCAGTGCAGCGTTTTTGGTGGATTTTCTCAAAACAAAAGAGGATGTATTTTCTGGTCTTTACCCTCCGAAAGCCGCGAAAGAATATGCGCAGGAGGCTTTGGGAGAACGGATAGACCTTGGGATCGATGGGGAAAAGAAGGATGCAGGTTTCTTGGTGACGCACGTAGAGCCACGATCAGATGCTTATGTGCAAGGACTCCGTGAACAGGACATTATATTAAAAATTGGCAATGCCGATGTTTTAAAGTTGGACCAAAAAGGGATTGCGGACCAGTTAAATCCGCTTAAAGGTTCGAAGGTTTCCATCGCCTATCTTTCGCATGACGATATGAATAAGAAAGTCATTGATGTTGTCAGCAAAGAATACTTTAAGCAAACTGTTTTCTTGCGGGATATTCCCATTCCCGGCGTTTTCTGCTTGGAAATACCAAAATTTAACAGAATGAGTTCT
>JAEUSC010000164.1 GCA_016789035.1 Candidatus Omnitrophota bacterium | reverse complement strand
TAATCAGTATCATTGGATTAACGTGGACGGGAATTTCACGATGGAACAATAAGATTACCAGTGCCGGTTTCTGCCGTCGTTGGATTGCTTTTGCGGCGGTCGAATGCCTCTTTGTTTTTCTGATGGCCGAGGCTCAATTTAAAATGATAGTTTACAGTCCGTCCATTTGGGCACGCACCGCCTTCGACGTGCTGTGCATTCTTTGCATTCTTTATAAAATCTCTCACAAATCTCTGGCATCCTGGTTCACGGACGTCCTCACTTTTCTTCAGACACCGCGCAATGTTATCCCCGTCAGGATCATCACCGACCTTGTTTTTGCCGGGTTGATTTTTGCCATGATCTACATGCCGTATCCCGAGGCTGTGACAGCCCGCATGTTTTTCGGTGAGCAGTTTCATCACAACGACAGCTTTATCATGGGGCCGGCGTGGGCGTATCTTTCCGGCAATGTCCTGGATGTGGACACGATCAGCCAATATGGATTGGGAATGCCGGTGATTTTGGCGCATCTTTCCAAGATTTTCGGCGGGTTTAGTTATGAAAGCATCCTAAAGGTCATGATGTGGATTACGATCCTTTATTACTTGGGATGGTATGGGCTTCTTCGCAAATGGATTTCCAATCCGCTGTTGTCCCTTGCTGCTGTCATGACGGCCATCAAAATGCAAATGCATCATACAGGCGTGTATCCCATGGTATTCACCTACGGGAGTACGACGGTCATCCGATATTGTTTTGACATCATTGTTTTGTGGGCTTTATTTATGCATCTGCGCACATATGACCGTCGATGGCTGATCGCGGCCGCTGCATTTTGCGGCGTGCAGCTGTTTCACATCCCTCCGGAAGGTATTTATCTGACAGGGACGTTATTTTTCTATTTTCTGGCGCAGATTGTAATCCCGCACATGCGAAAGTCATTTATTTCTTCGCGATGGGATTGGCTGCGTTTGGGAGGGTGCATGTGTCTGCCCTTTGTCACGTCCGCGGCCCTTTTGTTTTCGACTCATGGGATACAGATGTTTTCCCCGGAATTTCGTCATAACTCAACGGAGTTTATTCAGTATTTTCTTAACTGGTTTGGATTGATGCCGATGACCGAGAGCCTCAAGTATCGCAATTGCTGGGCGAATCTTATGGGGCTGGTGATTCCGGCGGTCTATGTCTTTACATTGATTTTTATTGGCGCGCTCGTTTGGCTTAAGAAAATCCGTCGAGAACATTTTTTTGCCGCTGTCGTAGTAATTTACGGCCTGGGCATCAATCACTATTACATTGCACGTTCGGCCGTCACAAGTTATTACACGACGGCTGTGCCTTACGCAGCGATCCTGATGTTTTGGGCCAGTCATGCGTTGCAGTATGCAGCAAAAACGCAGCGACTGAAATTTTCAATGGGGTTTTTGTTTGTGTGCGCGTACGCCTTGTTTACGAACCATAGTTTTTTGAGCTATCCCAATCTGCTGTGTTTGTCGCGCAATCCCATTACGGACCCCCAAATCGCCCAGCCGTTACCGAACCGTAAACCCTATTTCAATCATCTGTTTTATGAATATCCCGACGCATACAAGTTGCCGAAAAATTCATTGGGAACAACAGACGAAGGCCTAAGGGAAGAGTACGATTTTGCCTCCGATGACGAACTGGTTGCGGCTTACCGCAAAGAGTCGGATTTCAGTGAAGATGCCGCGCTCATTGACGAATTTATTCCGGAAGGGGGCAAGGTCGCTTTGGTCAGCGGCTTTGACGTTAAAATCTTAATGCAGGCCAACCGCCGCCCGTTTTTTTATTACTATCCGATTGTCGTCACGCGCCCCATGGCGATGCGCATGTTTGTGGTGGCGTGTTTATATACGACGGATCAATTGAAGAAAACCATTGAGGACATGAAGGCGGCGGGTCTTCAATATGTGTTTGTTGAGACAAT
>JAEUSC010000161.1 GCA_016789035.1 Candidatus Omnitrophota bacterium | reverse complement strand
GTTGTCTCAATTGGTCAGACATTGTTCGATTGTTTTCTATTTATTCAAACGCTGGAAGAGCAGGTCAAGATTGATGCCATCGCACGTTTGTATGCCGGTGCTACCATTGTCGGCCTGTCAAAAGCCGCAGGCACACCGGAGAGGCCGAATGTTGGCGCTCCCGGCTGCAAGTATGTCTTGTTCTCGCAAGAGCAGATCGACGAAATCGTCCGGTTAGTTAACAACGACCCTCAGCTCAAGGAGTTGGGTGCAAAGACCCAAATGAATATGGAACTGGCGGTCCAGCTTAATGAAACGGGCGTTGTATACAGTTTCAAGTTTCAAAATGGACAGATCGTAGCTGTCTCCAGCAACAAAGATGCGGAGTTTTTAATTTCCGCCTCCGAGAACGTCTGGCGTGCCGTTTTTAACCGCGAGATTGATCCTTTCGTCGCCACGACCCAAAAGAAAATGAATTTGCGCGGGGATTTTGCCCGCATTTCCAAATGGTATGCGCCTTGCAGCCGGATCTTTCAGTTGTGGGCGCAGGTCCCAGTGGAGTAGATAGAAGGATGTATGGACAGTCAAACAACACCTCAATTTGATTTGATTCTCGGCGGTAAGGTCGTATCACCTAAAAACAATAAGTATTTTGACGCTATCAATCCGTCCACGGGTGAGGTGATTGCTAAGATTGCCGATGCTTCAACCGAGGATGTGATTCAGGCGGTAAAGATTGCCAAAGACGCATTTAGGATTTCTCTGGAGTCCGGTGAGTGGAATTTAGAGAAGCGTTCCAAGGCGTTAAGATCAGTGGCGGACTTAATCCGTATCCACGCCAAGGAACTGGCTGAGTTAGAGAGTCTGGATACCGGAAAGACCTTGAAGCAAACAACGTTCATTGACATCCCGACAGCGGCTGATACGTTTGAATACTTCTCCAATCAAACAGGTCTTTTAGAGGATCAAGAACTTAATAGTGTTTTGACCTGCTCTGCCGTGACCAAGCGTGAACCGTATGGTGTGGTGGCGGCGATCCTGCCGTGGAACTATCCGCTGATCATGGCGGCATGGAAAATTGCACCCGCATTACTGTGCGGCAACAGTGTCATCCTTAAGCCCTCTTCGTTAGCCAGTTTATCTCTGATGCATTTAGGTGAACTGATCACTCAGTCCGGATTATTCGGCGGAATGTTAAACATTCTTTCCAGCAGCCGCCCCCAGGCGGGGGAAGAATTAGCTGAGCACCAGGATGTCGACATGGTCAGTTTCTCCGGGGGTTCAAAGACAGGACAAAAAGTTATGCGTTCGGCATCCGCTTCGACTAAGAAAATTGTTTTGGAGTTGGGTGGAAAATCGCCCAACATCGTATTTGCGGATGCGGATATGGATGCGGCTTTGGGGGGCGCGTTGTCAGCGATTTTTATGAATCAGGGTCAGATGTGCACCGCGGGTTCGCGCTTGTTGTTGGAGGATTCCATTTATGATGTCTTTGTCGACAAGCTTGTTCGGCGGGCCCAATCCTTTGTGATCGGTAACGCGCTGGATTTTCAGACGGAATTTGGTCCGGTCATCAGCCGAGAACATCGCGATCGGCTACTACATCATGTTGCTGAGGCCAT
This sequence comes from Candidatus Omnitrophota bacterium, assembly GCA_016789035.1. Lineage (GTDB taxonomy): Bacteria > Omnitrophota > Gorgyraeia > Zapsychrales > Fredricksoniimonadaceae > JAGNTT01. The sequence continues at coordinate 886 of JAEUSC010000161.1, read as the reverse complement.
CCAACAAGGGGCTCAATTATTGTGTGGCGGGAAGATTCCTGATATCAGCGATATCTCAGCTTTAAATGGTTTTTACATTCAGCCGACAATTTTTGGAAACGTTGATAACGCCATGGGGATCGCCCAGGAAGAGGTCTTCGGTCCGGTTTTATGCATCATGCGTTTTAAGGATGAAGAGCAAGCCATCAAGATCGCCAATGATTCCAAGTATGGTTTGGCTGCCATGATTTGGTCTAAGGATCAGAACAAGGCTAAGCGTGTTGCAGGAAAGCTCAATTGCGGCACAGTCTGGATTAATACTTACGGTGCGTTCGATAACGAAATTCCCTTCGGTGGGTTCAAGCAAAGCGGGTTCGGACGTGAATTGGGAAAAGAAGGCGTTTTTGAATTTACCCAAAGTAAGCAGATCGTGATCGATGAAACTCCAGGGGGAAAACCGTTGGTGTGTTCCTGGTTCTGACTGTCAGGCCTGCAGAGGGTTTTGATTTATATTGCGACGCAGATTTTCAAGCGTGTTAAATGGTTAAAAAAATATTTACGATAACAGAGGAGATTTTATGAAGGTTTTATTTTTGACACCGCCGTTAAAAGCCTGGGATTCTCATGGAAATCATAAGGCCTGCAACCAAATGCATGCGCAGTTGGCAGCCTATTTGCGTGAAAATAATTTAGCTGATGTCAATGCGCTTGATTGCCGTGCGTTGGAAATGGATTGGGAAGCCATGCTTAAATACACCAAAGATTATCAACCCGATATTGTCTTTGTGGGTGAACTGCTGCATTCCACCTGCGGGGCCGCAGTCATTTGGTATTTCAACGAAGGGCTTCGTATCATTAAAGAAGCCATGCCCAATGTTAAGGCCGTGGCCGGTGGATTGTGGTATTC
>JAEUSC010000145.1 GCA_016789035.1 Candidatus Omnitrophota bacterium | reverse complement strand
AGAGAGCCCCCTTTTCAAAGACGGATTTCTTTAAAAAGGTGTGCGCTAACGCCGTGGGATCATCATCGGTCACATCCGTTGAACGGTGCTTGGTGATGCGATAACCAATACCCGCATCGGCATCCCAGGTAAAATCTTCCGACTTAACGATGTGCCGACCAAGACCGGCCGACGGTGTGATGCGATAATCAATGTCGGCAAAATAATCGTGATCGACATTGAGTTGATAGAAATTGTACCAGACATTATCTTGGCCGAAATCCAGGGCGTAGCGGGCCTGGGAGTCCCATTTTTGTCCGTCCATCATTTTATTGGATTCGGAATAGCTGATGCTTCCCTTGAATGACACTTCCCCGTTTTCCATACGGCGGGCGGCTGCGGCCGAAAGATTTCCGGCGGCCTTCTTGGTATTTCCGCTTTGCATGTTGTAGCCGGCAAAGACATTACCGGTCCATTTGGGATCAGCTTCTTGGGCCTGCGCGCCTAAAGCACCGGCAACCATACAGGCCACAACCATTGGACAAATTAACTTCGTGTTCATGGAACTTCCTTTCTTATTGTTTAACGTTTCATTTTGATTTAACCAACTAACGGGCTTATCCCTTTCCTAATTGCTGCAAAAGACCCGGCACATCCATAATGATCCGGCTTTCTTTAAAAAGCCCGTCTTTGACAACATCAATGACCACACCCCACACGCAAACGGTTTTGCCGGTGGCGGGGATGCCCAAAAACTCGCCCTTGTGCGTGCCTGTCCATGCAAAGCGGCTGACCACTTTGGTATCCTGGACGATCTGCTCATCCACCATCCAAACCAGATCGGGAAACGAACGCACCATCATGGCGATCGTCTCTTTCAATCCTTCCCGGCCCGGACCCTGGCCGGGAAAAGGAACGTGTTCGATGAAATTTTCATCCACGATGGCATCGATCGCATCCAGATTTCTGCGATTGATGACTTCGTTGATAAAATAATTGATGAGGGTTTTGGGGTCTGTAAGGTTCATATCACATCCTTTAAAATTATTATCTGTCCCGGCCATGTCTGTAAGGGCGGGGTACCCCGCAGGGGTGAAGCAATCTTATTTGCTATTTAAGATTGCTTCGGCCTGCGGGCTCGCAATGACAATGACTCGACGCTTTCTTTCTTAAATCATTAGAAAATTTCCAAGGAAATCTTCTTGTAGATCTTTCCTGGTCCAACAGCAAATCTCAAGAAATTTGCTGTTTTGACTTTTTTAAGGAAGATCTACAACATCGGATTAACAGCATTGCACTTTTTCTGAACTTCATTGACGAACTTCACATGCTGGTTATTGATTTCCTGACGGTCTTTGTCGGAAACAAAATCCTGCCAGCGGTATGGATTGTCTGGATCCGGCGGATCCGGTTGATCAGCCCCGGCCGCTTCGGCGGCGCGCCAGGCTGCAATGTCTTCTTGCCACATCTTGCGTTTCTCAGCCGTCAGGTTCTTGGCTTCACCCAAACGCTTTTCCAGCATGTCGGCCGTCACCTTCGCCATATGACCTTTGAGCGGTTCATAACACTTGACCGCGGTTTTCATGTAACGCAAATCGGTAGCTCCCAAAGAAGCGGACAATGAATCACCGCCTGCGCCGCGAACCTTATTCTTTTGATAAATCGCTTCATTCTTGGCATCTTCCGCCGCCTTCTTTTTCTTGGCCGCCAAGACTTCGCTCGTTGTACCGCTTAATTTCTGTTTGGGACGCTGGGGTCCTTTCTTTTGACAATCCTCCATCATTTCCTGACTGCGACGGGCGGTTTCCTGGCCGATGAACAATTGATCATTCGGGTCGGTTAAACGCATCATGGAGCGCATGGGGTTACTGGGGTCAACCGGCTTAGGCATCTGGCCTTCCCCTTTCTCGGCGAATTCACGAAGGGAGGCGATGTCCGCTTCCCAATCCGTGCGTTCCTGACCCTGGAGATTTTTTTCGTTCATGCGCTTTTCCATCAAGTCGGCCATGATCGACCACCGGACAAACTGGGTCTTTTTCAAACATTCAAACGGTTCGGCGTCCTTGCTCTTTTGGGCCTTCATTTCTGCAATGGCCTGGTCACCGGACATCATCTTGGAACTGTCGATAAATTCTCTGCGTTTGCCGATGCCCATATGATCGGCACCCTCGCATTTGTTCATGATCTTGGCATTGAACTTGTTAAATTCGGCATTCACCCAGATCTGGTCCTCTTCAGAAATGTCCTGAAGATACCGCTGGGAATCTTTTTTCCCGGCGATGGTGGGGTTATCGGACTTGTTTTTGTAAGCCTCTTTGGCTGCGGCCAAGTCTTCTTCCAGATTCTTGCGCTGCTGGTCGCTTAACTTCTCTTCTTTTAATTTCTTCTCAATACGCTCGGCCAGCACTTTCATCCGGTAACCACGGACCGGATCCATGCAATGGTCCATAGCTTCCATATAATCCATGCATGTAGCGCTGCGCTTGCCGTCGCAGCTTCCTTTAAAACCTTTTTGCTTGTTCAAATCGTACGGATGGTCCTCATCCTCGGGCACGCCTTCCGTTTCGGCCTGCGGCTGGTTCTGTGCCCCGCCTTGCTGCCGATTATTAAAATCATTGAGTTTCTTGGTGGCCTGGTTGAGCTTGTCCAACAATCCGGCTGATGCTGTTGTTGCACACGCAACCCCAACCACAAACATCACAACAGCGATTTGCATCTTTCTTAAGACCATACGTTCTCCTATCGTCTAACGGTCAATAAACACATCTGTTGCCTCAAAACGCACCCTTTGTAAACCGGCATAACGGTCATCAGCGGCACGATAGCCGAGGGCACAAAATGCCAGCGACGTCACACCTTCATCCGGCAGACCCAATAAGGCATCCACCTTGGCCACCTCAAACCCTTCAATCGGACTGGCATCAATCTTGCGGTGCGCGCATTCGGCGACAAGCATCCCGAGCGGAATGTAGACCTGCCTTTTGATCCAATCCGCCAACTCCTGAGGTGTTTGGGAGACCACAAAATTCTGCATGCCCTTTTCGTAATTTTTTAAAGAATCGACACTCACGTTTCTGATTTTGGCAATGTGCTCGATGTGCTTGCGGATGTATTGATCGTCAATCCGCGTGCGGGCGCAAAAGACAAGCAGATGCGAAGCCTCTGTCACCTGCGATTGCCCCCAGGAATACTCTTTAAGTTTTTCCCGGATGTGGGGCTGACGGACGATGACAAATTTCCACGGCTGCAGCCCGTACGAGGAAGGGGCCAACCGCAGCACTTCCAAAAGAAAAGAAAACTCCTCCGGGGGAATGACTCGGGCCGGATCAAATTTCTTTGTTGTATAACGCCAATGCAAATGCTCATTCATAAGACAACCTTTTCAATGCGGCGGTCCGGCGCAAGCCAGATGGCGGCCACCAACGCATACAGTAAACACGCCAAAGGCGGGCAGAAAAACGCCGCCGCAACCGCCATGGCATAAATCACCAGAGAGACATTTCCCTTTACATCCTTGCCGATGGCCATTGCCAAGACGGAATCTTTTCCGTGACGGGCCAATAACACGCGGACCAAAATGGAATACGCCGTGGCCGCACAAATAAGAACAATGCCGTAAACCGCAACGGGAAATGCCGCAAAGGAATTTTCCCCCATCCAGGCGGTGGTAAAAGGAATCAGCGACAGCCAAAAGAGCAAATGCATATTGGCCCAGAGGATCCGGCCGTCCACATGCTTGACCGCCTGAAAGAGATGATGATGATTGTTCCAGTAAATGCCCAAATAAATGAAACTCAAAATGTAACTTAGAAAAACCGGCACCAGCGGCAATAAATCCTCCCACTGCGACCCGTGCGGGGCATGCAACTCCAGCAC
>JAEUSC010000133.1 GCA_016789035.1 Candidatus Omnitrophota bacterium | reverse complement strand
CAAATGCTTAAAACGAAATCCAACGTACGCGACAATACAGAGCATCGCAAGCGTGATAGCCCAAATAGCTTTGGCGCGCAAGGCCTTGCCAACTAAAGGGCCAACCTTCTCCACGCGCATCAATTCAAATTTGTTATCCTTAAGGTCAGCATTAAACGCAGCCTGAACCTTTTCCACCGTGTCATGTGAAGTCCGGATAATTACCGCTTCAGGATTTTTATCGAATTGCTGGATGATGGCTTCTTCTATACCCTTGTCCTTAAGGGAAGTACGCACCGCCTCCGCCGAAACCGGCTTGGCAAAACGATATTCCTGAATCTGGCCGCCAACAAAATCAATTCCGTACGCACTATCCTTCTTTTGATATAGAGCATATAATCCGCCTAATGTGATCAGCAAAGACACTGCATAAAAGAAATATCTTTTTGAAATAAAATCGATCTTTGTCTCTCCAAAGACATGCAGCATGGGCAGAGATTTGACCATCTTAAACTCTAAGAGAGCCATAAAGAACGTTCGGGAAATATAAACAGCTGTAAACAAACTGGCGGCAAGACCAACGGAGAGCGTCACCGCAAATCCTTTAATCGGTCCGGAACCAAAAACAAAAAGCATGATAGCCGCAAAAATGGATGTGACGTGCGAATCTATAATCGCACTTAAGGCCCTTTCGAACCCTGCATTGATCGATGCACTTAACGGTCTTTGATTATTTAATTCTTCACGGATACGTTCATTAATCAGAATGTTGGCATCAACTGCCATCCCTAACGTTAATATGATACCGGCAATACCTGGCAGGGTCAGCGTCATCGGCGTCTGCGGAAGCATTGCACTCAAAAATCCCATAGCACCAAAAATCATAATCAGATTAGCGATCAAAGCAATGGAGGCAATCACGCCACCCACAAGATAATACCCGGACATAAACACAACAAGCACAATACCGCCAATAATCGTCGCGTGAATACCCGCCTGGATAGAATCCTGTCCCAACAGAGGACCGATGGTTCTTTCTTCTTCCACATGCATCGGCACCGGGAGAGCTCCGGACCGAAGGGCCAAAGCCAGAATAGAGGCCTCATCAAAAGAGAACCGGCCGGAGATTTCCGCTTGTCCGGTCAGGATGGGTTCGCGAATGTTGGGAGCAGACAACACTTCCCCATCTAAAACAATAGCCAGTTGCCGTCCGACATTTTCTTGGGTGAGTTTACCAAACTCTTTAGACCCTAACGTATTTAACTGTAATGAAATTTTGGGCTCATATCCGGACTGATCAAAATCTACACGCGCATCTGAAATAGCACTTCCCTGCAAAGCTGTTTCTTTAGCAACTAAAATCTTTGTGTTTTCCTTTTTAACTTCCTTGAGTTCATAGCCCACAGGGACATTACCCGCAACGGCTTCTTGAAGCTTAGTGGGTTCAGAGTTGACCAACTTAAATTCCAAATGAGCAACGCGCCCAACAATATCTAAGGCCTTTTTACGATCGGTTATCCCTGGAAGCTGCACAATAATCTGGTTTTCGCCCTGACGCTGAATGACGGTCTCGCCAACACCCATGCTGTCGATACGATTTCTCAAAACCTCCATGGCTTGCAATACAGCATCATTACCTTTGTCCGCCGGCAATTTTTCAGTTTCAACATTCA
>JAEUSC010000160.1 GCA_016789035.1 Candidatus Omnitrophota bacterium | reverse complement strand
TCATCCCGGTTAAATCAAGTATTTTTACAAGCGCAAGACATCGCCAAGAAAATGGGCGATGAATATGTCGCCCAAGAACATTTATTGCTGGCATTAGTAAAAGACACTCAGGGGATTTTACATAAGGAGTTTTTAGCGCATGGCATCAACGAGCAGGTGCTCTTAAAGGAGATTGAGAAAATGCGAGGCGGACAGAAAGTGGTAGATCAGAATCCGGAAGATAAATATCAGGCTCTTGAGAAATATGGCAAAGACTTAACGGAGCTGGCCAATAAAGGAAAGCTTGATCCTGTGATCGGGCGCGACGAGGAAATCCGCCGTGTCATTCAGGTTCTATCCCGACGGACAAAGAATAATCCGGTTTTGATCGGTGAACCGGGAGTTGGAAAGACTGCAATCGTTGAGGGGCTTGCTCAAAGAATTTATTCCGGAGATGTCCCTGAAGGACTAAAGAACAAACGTGTAATTACTTTGGATATGGGGGCATTGGTCGCTGGGGCCAAATTCCGGGGGGAATTTGAGGACCGTTTAAAGGCGGTTCTAAAGGACGTGGAAAATAATAACGGCAGCGTCATTCTTTTTATTGATGAGCTTCACACGATTGTGGGAGCGGGACGCGCAGAAGGATCGATGGATGCTTCCAATATGCTTAAGCCGGCGTTGGCCCGCGGGATGTTGCGTTGTATCGGAGCAACCACGCTGGATGAATATCGTCAACATATCGAAAAGGATGCAGCCTTGGAACGGCGTTTTCAGCCGGTCATGGTGAATGAGCCGACGGTGGAAGATACGATTGCCATCCTTCGCGGTCTTAAGGAACGCTATGAAGTTCATCATGGGGTTCGCATCCAGGATTCCGCAATTATTGCCGCGGCAACGTTGTCGCACCGTTATTTGACCGAACGTTTTCTCCCCGATAAGGCAATTGACTTGATTGATGAAGCAGCCTCACGGCTTCGCATTGAAATCGATAGCATGCCGCAGGAATTAGACCAGAACGAGCGACAAATCCGCAAACTGGAGATTGAGCGCCAGGCGCTTAAAAAAGAATCGGATCAGGCCTCCAAAGACCGTTTAGAAAAGATTGATGAAGATTTAAACCAGCTTAAAGATGAAAATAAGAAGATGCGTTTGCGCTGGAATAGCGAGAAGGAAATCATTGATCGCGTTCGAAAGATAAAGGCCGATGTGGAACAAGCCAAGATCGAAGAGCAGAAGGCGGAGAAATCGGGAGATCTCGGCAAGGTTGCTGAAATCCGTTATGGGCGTCTTGTGTCTCTGAATAAGGATTTGGAGACTGAAAACAAAAAGCTTACGGATTTGCAAAAAGAAGGTGGTTTGTTAAAGGAAGAGGTCGATGATCAAGACATTGCGGAAATCATTGCGAAGTGGACAAAAATCCCGCTTTCCAAATTATTGCAAGGGGAGACTGAAAAGCTGGTCCATATTGAAGAAGTGCTCAAGAAGCGTGTTGTTGGACAGGATGATGCGATCGATTTGATTGCGTCTTGCATCCGTCGGGCACGGATGGGACTGAGTGACCCTAACCGACCGTCAGGTTCATTTGTTTTTGTTGGTCCAACAGGCGTTGGAAAAACAGAATTGGCCAAATCGCTAGCGTGGTTTCTATTTGATGATGAAAACGCCGTTATTCGGATTGATATGAGCGAATATATGGAAAAGCATTCCGTGGCTCGCTTGATTGGGGCGCCGCCGGGTTATGTGGGTTATGATGAGGGCGGACAGCTGACAGAAGCCGTTCGTCGCCGTCCGTACGCAGTCCTTTTGTTTGATGAGATCGAAAAAGCGCATCCGGACGTTTTTAACGTGATGCTGCAAATGCTGGATGACGGTCGATTAACCGACAGTCAGGGCCGGGTCGTCAATTTTAAAAACACGATTGTTGTTATGACGTCCAATATAGGGACGGCAGATATTGCCGATATGTCGAATAAAGAACAGGTTGAAGAAAAAATCCAGGAGGCCATGCGGCGTCATTTCCGGCCGGAATTTTTAAACCGGATTGATGAAATTATTGTGTTTAACCGTTTGACGCTGAAGGATATTTCTCACATCGTTGATATTCAGATCCAAATTCTTGCCAAACGCTTGGAAGAGAGAAAAGTGAGTTTCAAACTTACGGATGAGGCCAAGTTGTTTCTGGCTGATCGCGGATATGATCCTGTTTACGGTGCCAGGCCATTAAAACGTGTCATCCAGAAGCTGGTCTATGATCCTATAGCGCTGGAAATGTTAAACGGTAAAATACGGGACGGGCAACATATAGATGTGAGTTTAAAAAAAGGTGAGTTGGCCATTAAGGTGGAATAGAAGAAGGATTGTTTAGGGCTCATATTTTGTGAATTGCGGCTTGGATGACCAAATCATCTTTGCTAGAATAAGCGGTACTTTTTGCAAAAACTGTTCTAAACCATCGAGCCAAAGGTGTTTCATGTCAATTTTCAAATCAGCAATTCTCTCATTTTTGATTGTCCTTTTGACTCTTTACAATCAGGGGGGTGTGTTGGCAAAGCCTCTCATTCCGGATGGTTTTTACAATGATGTGACTAAGGAAGATGGTTTGGTTCGGACCATTGAGTACAAAAACGGGCAGCCCAACGGCAGGTTTCGGGTTTTTTATAGCGATGGCCGAATTAAAAGTATGGGAACGTATTTAAATGGATATGTGGAAGGAATGGTTCAGGGGTATTATCCTGACGGCAAGTTGGAATTTAAGTCATTTTATCGAAAGGGAAGGCTCCACGGTATTTCGTATTTGTATTACCCTAGCGGGCGAGTTAATCAAGAGATTGCATACATCAATGGTTTGCGGGAGGGGAAGTCCACGGAATACTCGGAAAAACGAAGGCCTGTCACGGAAAGGCCGTTTCTTTCCGGGCTTGAGAATGGAATGCAAAAGGATTTCTATCCGAATGGTCAGGTTTATCGAGAGTCCCGTTATTCAAATGGTAAGCAAGACGGTTTGATCCAGGAATATTATAAAAGTGGCACGCTCAAAGCCGTCAATATGGGGTATGACAATAAGCGGCAGGGGCCTGGAAAAGAGTATGATGAAAGCGGTGCTTTACATTTGGAGGGAATTTGGAAAGAGGATTTGTTGACAGGTACCGCTCGCCTCTATTATCCCAGCCAGCGTTTAAAGTCAGAGGTTAACTTTAAAGATGGTTTAATGCATGATGATCCTTATCAAATTTTGTATGAGTCCGGCGAGTTGTTATCAACGGGAACGGTCATTCTGGGGAAACGGGAGGGAACATATCAGGAGTTTTATAAGAACAAGAAGCTGAAACGTGAAGGCAGTTATAAAAACGGCTTGGAAGAAGGAGTTTTTAAGAATTATTCCGACCGAGGTTTTGTGTCTTCCGATGATTTTTATGAGAATGGGGTATTGCTAAATCAAACACGCTACAATCAAGACGGAAAAATTATTGGAGAGAATTTTTATTATCAAGAGCCGAGATAAGAGCGGGGAATTTCAATAAAAGGTGGTTGGTTTAAATATGAATCGATTTGAAAGCTTTATTAAGACTGTTTTTATCGGCGGTGTTGCAGTTCTGCTTCCGATTCTCATTCTGGTATTCATTTTTAGCATTGTATTTAAATTCGCCACTGGTTTAATCGAGCCGTTCACCCATGTGTTGGTTGAGCGTTTTGAGATTTCTGTTCTTTTGGCGGATGTTATTGTTGTTTTTTTGACGTTGTTTCTGGCCTTTATAGTAGGCCTTTTGGTTCAAACAAATTTCGGAAAAAG
>JAEUSC010000094.1 GCA_016789035.1 Candidatus Omnitrophota bacterium | reverse complement strand
AATTGATCCTTTTTTCCGCTGACCTGCATGTTGGCCATGGATGATGAATAGCTCCCGTATTTCCCACCAATCTTGACCGACGGTTTTTCCCCCTCCCCTTTCTTAGTAATAATATTAACGACACCGCCCACGGCGTTGTCGCCATACAAGACCGTTCCCGAACCTCGGACAATTTCGATCCGCTCAACACTATCTTTTGGAATCTGCAGCCAGTCCGGGCCGGAAATGTCCACTGGGTTGACTTTTCGACTATTCACTAAGACCAAGACATTACTGGGAGCTGTTCCCCCTGAGCCGCGGATGTCCACAATCGCACTCTTGGCTGTCCCATTATCTGTAACCAAAACCCCGGGCACTCCTCTTAACAGTTCGCTCACGGTGCGTGCGTTGGATTCTTGAATTTCTTCATTGTCTATCACAGTGATATAGGATGGCGCTTGGGCATCATTAATGTCATATCGATTGGGAGTGACGACAACTTCTTTAAGAGTAACCCCCTGCTCTTTCGCATAGACGTTAACTGCAATGAACACAAATAACAGCAATAACTTTAACGTTTTCATTTTGTCTCCTTTTGAATTCTTCCTTTATCCGGGGTGCTGCCGCATTACCCCATTGCGAAGGCAATGAGAGTTGTCACCTTTTACTTAAATATCAATGCTCAAATCCGCGGCTCATGCAGCAAGCTCGTAACAACCCGGAAATAAACGAGCCACGAACAAAAAACACTGATGTAAAAGGCAACAAAAAGGCGCTCTCATCTGGACCTTGGTCCAATTGAGAGCGCACCCTATTTCTTTGCCTCAAATCTATACGGTTCTATTTTCGTCTCGCGCGAAAATCAAACAATGAACTGTCTTGGCAGGTCTTCTGGCTCTTGGGTGTATCATGATTTAAACCTTCTCGAAAGTGACCCAATGTCACCAACAATGGTTTAGATCTATCCCAAATACAGCGGCGGGACCGCGCTCGAATTGCACGAGCTTCCCTTTTCATTTCGGCTATTTCAGAGGTTAAACTTATAGGAAATAACCAAAAACCAACACAGATTAATTGATAAAAAGAACAGTTAGGCCGCAAGCCACAACGAAGCTCGAGGACTTGTCTTTAAACGGCTGGCCAAAAAGGCGTACGTAAAATACAAAATTGTGGAATACAAAATAGCACTAACGAACGTGTTTCTAAAAAATGGAATCGCGGCCACAAAACATTCTGTCAAACCTTGCCAAGTGACAGGATACAGAGTCGGCCAGGCGCCCAGGTTGGTAATAATAAAGAAAAGAACAGCTGATCCTACAGTCGCAAAAATAAATGTCGAGAATTTATTGTTTGAGCGCAATTGTAAACCTATCATAGAAATCATCAAAACACTTCCCCATGTAAAAAACATTGTATTATGGAAGCCCAGCATCAAATCGGAAAAAAGCATGAAGGCAAGCGGAACAAGCACAGCCAATTTGCGAGGAAGATAAAATCCGCCAAACAACGCCAAGGCAATCGTTGGCGTAAAATTGGGGGAATGATCAACATATCGGGTAGCCACAGCGACGATCAAAATGAGGACAGCTAACATAAAAGATTCCTTGTTTGAAGTGTTTGATTGATGGGTTATTCTATCATTCGGTTTCTCAATCGCAAGAAAAATGTTGGCCCATTTCCCTTTGGCGCAAAAAAAGAGGACCAGAATTTTTATCTGATCCTCTTTCTTAGCTGCAAAGCTCGAATTCAATTATTGAATAGCTTCGCCGCCGGAAACATCATTACCCATAACTTCGTTACCAGCCTCATCGATAGCTTCATTGATAACGTCATTCATCTGGTTTAACTCATTAGCAACTTCATTGGAAACTGTATCAGCAACAGCTTCGGATTCCTGAGCAGCCATTTCCTCAGCTTGAACTGTCACGAGTCTGGAAGCAAACGTTAAAGCAGCTACGGCAATTAAAACAAACATCATTTTTTTCATTTACTTTCTCCTTTTTGATTTATCCCGGTTTTTCAACACTAGAGTAAGATTTGTTCTGACCAGCCTAGGCCAGAGTGCAACGAAATCCGAGATTTACATGAAGCTTTACATCCGTTTTTGACACCAACAACAACTGAGAACTTGTGCAGCTTTCCGTATTCTCTGCCAAGTTAAAAAACTTGAAGATAATACCATCCCTTATTCAAAATTCAAGATAAATTATGATTATCAATCAAAGGGAGAATTTAGCGGGATCATCGTATATAAACGCCCTTTTGGACTCATCAAAGTCCGCTATTTTTGGAAGGATCAAATCCCTTTCATTGCGGGATTTGGATTGAATATGCTGCTTGAACTCGTTAAGAAAAGTTTTAATGATGCTCGGAATTAATATAGACTCTTGCGTTGGTAAAAAGCACCGGGTTTGGTTGGTGCATCGCCCCGCAATATCAAAAATAGCATCTAGATCATCCTGAGAACCTTCTCCCAGCTCAATTTTCTTCAAATGTTCTGTAATATGGGCCGTCCCCCGGTTACAAGGAACACATTGGCCACAGGAACTTTTAGCTAAAAAGTTGGAAAACTTAAGCGCCGCCTGGACCATACAAGCACTTTCATCATAAACTATAAATCCTGCTGACCCTAACCCACCGCCCACCTTTCGCATCGAACCGAAATCCAAAGGGGTATTGAATCTCTCAGGAGTCACAACCCCGCTTGCCACGCCGGAAAATACTGCCTTAATGGGATGATTTCCAATCGGCCCTCCGCAAACATCATACAGTAATGTTTTAAGCGTTACCCCTGCCGGAAGCTCATAAATCCCCTGGTTTTTCACATCTCCTGAGACTGTAAAAATAACAGTTCCCGGTGTATCTTCCGATCCCACCTGCCGAAACCACTCTGGTCCCTTGGCCATGATCTGTGCCGCCTGGCAAAAACTCTCAACATTATTAACGGACGTAGGATTAGGCGAACCCGGTGAAAAGTTAATTCCCTGAATATACGGAGGAATGTTTCGCGGCATGGGATAGCGGCCATCAATGGATTCAATCAAACCTTTTTCTTCACCAAACAAATACTCATCCGGGCCTTGATGGATTTTAATTAATCCCTTAGGAATGATGCCGGCCTCTTCCATGGCCTTGCGGGCCTCAAACAAACGCTTCACCTGCGGCTTGTATTTACGCTTGATTCCGATGTAGGCCTCTTTGGCCCCAATGGCATAACAAGCAATGGTTATTCCCTCAAACAATTGGTAAGGATTTTTCAAAATAAAATAACGATCTTTATATGTTCCCGGCTCACCTTCGGAAAAATTACAAGCAACATATTTGACCGGGCAGGCTTCGTTACGGATACTGCCCCATTTGATGGCTGTCGGAAATCCAGCCCCGCCGCGTCCTCGCAGATTAGCTTTCTTTATGGTTTCGATGACAGCTTCCGGAGACATCGACTTTGCGTTGGCCACTCCTTTGCCGCCACCGATGGCCAGATAACCCTGTAACGTTGTGATGGGCTTTAAATCTTCGGGCAGGATCCTTCGGACTTCTAAAGACATATTAAATTCTCAATCGTTGAATGGTTATTCAAAGACATCTATCCAATCAGCTCGCGAACCTTATTCAGAAAAACCTGAATCTGAATGGGTTTCAAAAGACAAGAATTAACACCTTCGGTTAAAAATAATGGCTCCATGTCTGCCTTGGCTGTAATGATAATAACGGGTAACTTCTTAAAATTCGCGCTGCGCTTTAGCTCCTGGACAAATGTATATCCGTCCATTTGAGGCATTACAATATCCAAGACTACCAAATCGGGGTGATGCTCCTGCAGCATATTAAAACCCACCGCCCCATCGCCGGCCGTAATAACTGTGTATTGAAGACTCTCCAACCGCTTTCGCAAAAGCTCAATAATTTCCAGATCGTCATCAATGACCAAAATTTTTTTAGGCATCTTTTAGACTATCCTCTAAATTTTGCCCCAGTATAACACGCCTCTGAACGAGGAAAAACAGTAAAGTGAAAAATTACCGCCCTTTGCGACTATAAACTTTGCAATTTCTCAGGATGGTGTTTTACGACGATGGCCTGTTCTAAATAAATAACGCTCTCGGCTATATTGGTCGCCTGATCACAAATGCGCTCCAGATGGCGGGCAATTAAAAGAAGCGGTATGGCACGAGGCGCCGTTTTTCCGTCAATCATAATAAATTCTGTCGTCAATTCCCCTTGAATCAGATTTCGCAAGTCATCGGCCTGCGACTCCATTTGGATCACTTCGCGTGCAAGCGCCCCGTCATGATTCACAAAAGCGTCCATCGCTTTTCTGACCATGATCCGCGCCAGATCCGACAACCGAGGAATATCAATCAGCGGTTTTAGTAAGGGTCGGACAGCAGCCAGTTCTAAGACCCGCTGCGAAATATTGACTGCCAAATCCGCAATACGCTCGAGATTTGTGTTGATGGAAAGAGCTGTCGTAACAAACCTTAAATCGCGCGCCAGCGGCTGATGCAGCGCAATCAGATCAATAACCTTCTCTTCAATGGCAATTTCCATCTCATCAATCTGACTGTCGTTGACAATGACCTCTCTGGCTTGATCCTCATTTAAATTCTTAAGAGCATGAATGGAGCTATCAATGGCCGTCTCGGTCAAACTCGACATTTTTAAAAGCATGGCATTGAGGTCTTTTAAATCATCAGTGAAATGACGTTCCATATAAAAATGCTCAGCAATAAGTTCTCAGCGGTTAAAGAAAAAATTTTCGCAGCCGATCGCCCCTAACCGAATCGCCCTGTAATATATTCTTCCGTTATCTTTTTTGAAGGTTTGGTAAAGATATCGCTGGTGCGGCCGTATTCAATCAATTCGCCCTGCATGAGAAAGGCGGTCATGTCCGAAACCCGAGCTGCCTGCTGCATGTTGTGAGTGACGATGACGATCGTATATTTATCCTTGAGTTTAAAAATCAACTCTTCAATCTTGGCTGTCGCAATGGGATCCAACGCAGAGGCCGGTTCATCCATCAGAATGATTTCCGGTTCAATGGCGAGAGTTCTTGCCACACATAGCCTTTGTTGCTGGCCGCCGGACAAACGAAGCGCACTGTCCTTGAGACGATCTTTGACTTCATCCCAAAGTGCCGCATCCCGGAGACTTTCCTCCACGCGCTGGGCGATCATATTTTTGTCCCGCATTCCATTGATCTTCAACCCATAGGCCAGATTTTCGAAAATCGTTTTTGGAAAGGGATTGGGCTTCTGAAAAACCATTCCAACTTTCTTACGAAGATCAACCACATCCACGGACTTTTCAAAAATTTCCTGGTCATCGATGAGAATTCTTCCCTCTGGCCTCGAATTTAGCACCAGGTCATTCATGCGGTTCATGCAGCGCAGGAGTGTGGACTTTCCGCATCCGGACGGCCCAATAATGCTAGTGACAAATTTTGGATTAATATGCAAAGAAATGCCCTTTAAAACCTTATGGGAACCGTAATAAAAGTTAAAATCAATGACCTTAATCTTTGGCACAATGCCCGGACTGTTTGCGACTGATGAATTCTGCATAGTATTTATCGACATTGTAGGTATTTGCTCGCGGGTTTTTAAAGACATCAGTTAACCTCGATCATTATACAAATTTTTGAAAAATCCTTACCGTTTATATTGATTTTTCTGGCGTATATAAATTGCGAATGCGTTCATGCAAAGGGTAATAAACAACAAAACAATGATTCCCGCGGCCGCGCATTCCAAAAATGCTTTCTGAGGACGAGATACCCAGTTAAAAATCTGGATCGGTAAAACAGAAAAAGGATCCAGCAACCCTTTCAATGACAAATGCAAAAACGGAGCTTTATCCGAGAAAGACAACGGCGGATGAGGCAAAAAAGGAATATACGTCAATGCCCCCAGGGTAACTAAAGGCGCTGTCTCCCCGATGGCTCGCGACATGGCAAGGATAATTCCCGTCATAATATTTCCAAACGCGACCGGCAGAACCTGGTGATAAATCATCTGCCATTTGCTTGCCCCCAACGCCAAAGCCGCTTCGCGGATGGAATGAGGCACTGTACGCAAGGCCTCGCGTGTGGATAAAATCACAATAGGCAAAATCAAGAGCGCCAGAGTACAACCTCCTGCGAGAATACTGCGATCCATGTGCAATGCGCGCACAAATAATCCCAGCCCAAGGATTCCGTAAATGACTGACGGAACTCCAGCCAGATTGGCAATGTTGATTTCAATAAAATCCGTAAACCAATTTTTTCTGGCATATTCCTCCAGATAAACGG
>JAEUSC010000091.1 GCA_016789035.1 Candidatus Omnitrophota bacterium | reverse complement strand
ACCGCGCTTGGAAGATTATTCAGGCAATGACTTTGATTCGGGCTTTCAAATCGCATACTATACACATCTAAGGTAGGTAAACCAATGAGCATAAAATTCTTGAAAAAGATCACCCCCCGTTGGATTCGTCGAATCGCTTTCCAAGTTCGAGAAGGTCTGGAGGATCGCAAAGTGCAGAGGTTACTTTCGACCCACTCCAATCTTGATGCGTTCATCAAGCATCTTGAAAGCGTGAATGATCATGGCGTCATGCAGTATCATGCCTACAAACCGGAATCCCGAAGAAAGATATTCCAGTCATTGTACGATGCGTTGGAGATCAAATTCGACGGCGCTTCTATTTTAGACCTTGGACCCGGGTATGGGGATTCGCTTGATCTTGCTCGCGAACATGGGGCGGGCATTGTTGAGTTCGTTGATAGTAACGTAAATGTCGTCGTGTTCAACACTTTGAAAGGGTTTTCCGGCTACCGTCGCAATTATACAGAAGGCAAAGGGCTTACTGAACTAACGGCAAAAAAGTATCACGTGGTTTTATCTAAGGGCAGTATTAATGCCGATCAATTTAATCGCGAGGGATATCCAATTTCTTTTGGTGACTGGGTGAAACAAGTGGAAGCCCTCGTAGCGCCGGGCGGTTATGTGATTATCTGTCCCACCTTTGACATGGGAACGCGTGTGGTGAACGGAAGTTATTATGTTTGTGAGGACCCGGATGCTTTTCTCCAAAGTGATTTTACGAAGATCTTGAAGCAGAAGGGATATGAGACAGTGTTTATCGAGGGCTTTAATTATCCAAAGGAGCGATTTCCGTTTACCTTTTATAAGAAGTCTTCGTAGGAGGATGATTTCAAATGGACATGAACGATATGGAACAAAAAATTCAGGTTTGTAGCCGCTGTGTGATGGATACATCCGACCCAGACATCCGGTTCGATGAACAGGGAGTCTGTAACCGTTGCCATGACTATGATAGGTTGATAGCCCAGTACGTTTATATAGGAGAAGATGGACAACGAAGACTAAACCGGGTCGTCGAGGAGATCAAAGAGGCAGGCAGGGGTAAAAAATACGATTGCCTTATTGGCATCAGCGGCGGTGTGGATAGTACGTTTGTCGCGTATAAAGTGAAAGAAGCTGGTTTGCGACCCCTTGCTGTTCACCTTGATAATGGCTGGGATTCGGAATTGGCGGTCAGCAATATACACAAGGCATTGAATAAACTGGAGATCGACCTGTACACCCACGTGATCGACTGGGAGGAATTCAAAGACTTGCAAGTGGCATTCCTCAAGGCATCCACTCCCGACTCTGAGATACCCAGCGATCATGCCATTGTTTCGCTGATGTTCCGAATGGCGGACGAGATGGGCATAAAATACGTTATCTCTGGACGTAATTATCGAACTGAAACTCACGTGGCAGCAGCATGGTCTATGGGGCATTTTGACTGGAAATACATCCAAAATGTTCATAAGATGTTTGGCAAAGTTCCTTTGGTCACCTATCCTCACAGGACCCCCTGGGAAGAAGAAGCGTTTTTGCGGAAACAGATCTGGTTCGATATATTGAACTATGTCGATTACGTAAAAAAAGATGCAATGGACATTCTGCAAAATCAACTAGGATGGCAATACTATGGCGGGAAACATTACGAGTCGATCTACACAAGGTTCTTCCAGGGGTATATCCTGCCAGTAAAATTTGGTTACGATAAACGCAGAGGGCATCTTTCCAGTTTGATCTGTTCTGGTGAGATCTCGAGAGAAGAGGCTCTTGAAGAGTTGAAGAAGCCCACGTACGCGCCGTCCCTTCAAGAGGAAGATTTGGAATATGTTGTCAAAAAACTCGGGCTGACCGCCAATGAATTCGAGGCTATCATGCGGCTGCCAAGGAAGACCATCTATGATTATCCCTCCTATGCTCGTGATGATCGCAATTTATTTCGAGTTTCTGCGAGGCGGTTATATTCGATACCTCGTATTCTCAAAAAACATGCAAAGAGGATTGCGAGTCGGCTTCTTCGAACAGACTCGTCGAAACATAACGCATAGTCGGTTTTAGCCGAACAAAATATAGAGTTAAAGATAATGAAGAAAAATATATTAATCGTGTGCGCCGCAGATCCACAAAGAGATCCGCGCCCTAATCGAATGATTCGCTGGTTGAAAGATGATTATCAAGTTACGGTAATCAGCCCAGATCAGACTCAAATAGACGGTGTTCAATCTCTTGGTTTCTCTAGTACTCCATCAGGTAATTCTGTTTTATCAGGAGAGCAGAAAAAGACTAAAGCGCAAGCGGTTTTGGCAATGCATTACGCGAAGGTATTTTATGTATGGGGAATTGTAAAATCCTTCGGCAGAGCATTACTGCGGACTCCCGCCAAACGCGTGTCATTTGATTTGGAGAAAATAAAAGCGTTGCGCGCCACGATGAAAAGAAGGCGGTTTGAATTTATCATTTCTCATGATCTTTCCTTATTGCCGTTTGTTTGGGACATCAAGGGCGTAGACACCAAAACCCTTCTTGACGCGCGTGAATATTATCCTCGAAACTACGATGATCAATGGCATTGGCGTCTTATTGAAAAGCCGTTTAATACCTATTTATGCGCAAGCTATCTGAGGCGTTGTGACAAGATCATCACGGTGAGTGATGGACTGGCCCGAGAATATGCCCGTGAGTTTCAAGTAGAACCGGAAGTGATCATGAGTATGTCTGCTTATCAGGCGCTCCAACCCGTCAAGATGAAAACAGACAAAGTAAGAATGATTCATCATGGACGTGCAGGTTATTCGCGCAAAACCGAGGTAATGGTGAAAATGATGGATTATTTGGATGATCGTTTCTCTTTGGACTTGATGCTGCTGGAGACTAAAGATATATATTGGCAGAAGATTGTCTCCATGGTGGCAGGGAGGAAAAACGTCAGGCTTATTCCTTCGGTACCCATGGATGAAATTATCAAATTCACAAATCCATATGATATTGGTTTGTTTTTGGTCCCTCCCACAAACTTTAACTTGAAGTATGCCTTGCCGAACAAATTTTTTGAATACATTCAGGCTCGATTGGCGATTGCCATCGGCCCCAGCATCGAAATGAAGAAATTGGTGGAGAAATACGACTGTGGGGTTGTTTCCCATGACTTTGATCCACGTTCTCTTGCCGATAAGTTAAATAAATTGTCATCAGAGAAAATCATGACATACAAGGAAAACTCCCACAGGGCAGCCGGCGAGCTAAATGCGGAAGCAAATAAAAAACGCATAGTACAGATCTTGGGCGAGTTAGATGATGTCAAACGCTAGATTCCGATACTTGTGTGGAAGGTTAGGAGAGCGACGCTTATGACGACTCGTCCCACAGCCCTGGTTTTGTGCGCTGCCGACCCAAATAAAAACCCCCGCCCGAACAGGATGATTCATTGGCTGAAATCTGAATATACTGTGACCGTGGTTGGGTGGTCCCCAATTCATTTGGATGGGGTGGAGTCGATCTCGTTGTTTGGTCAGGAAGGCGCAGAACTTGAAAGAGTTGCGACGGGAAAACACCGAGGCATATATCGTTACGCTCAGTTTTTCCTTTATTGTTTGCGGCTAT
>JAEUSC010000073.1 GCA_016789035.1 Candidatus Omnitrophota bacterium | reverse complement strand
AATCCTTCCTTGACCTTTCCTTTCATCAAAGCAATATCATAGTGGATTTTCATTAATGTTTCTTTGACGGATGGCCACCTGTCAAAAATTCGACAACAGAATGAATAGATGCCATGGCTAAAAAGCACCGATGAGATCAACAAAGAGGCGATCGCCATTATGATTATGGACCCCCCCACGGAACGATCAGGAATATACCTATTTCCGACAATATACATTACTGATGCAATGATCACGATACCAGCGAATCCCGAAAGCCTATCTAAAACCACCGAAGCAAATATCTTAGGCTTTTGTCCCACCACTTTAGATAATCCTATGATCTTAACCACATCTCCGCCGACCGCGGAAGGCAAAAATAAATTGCAAAAGATACCTATAAAAAACCATTTGGCAACATCCCTAAACGAGGCAGGAAGACTCATAGCCCGAATAAAAACATACCATCGCAGAAGTACAATGAGATTGAGGAAAAAGAAAATAAAAAACCCCCAAATAAGGTAACCCAGATTGGCGCCCCGGATGACCGACCAAGTATGCGCCATATCGATCTTGCTGAAAATCCAGACCAACAATCCAAAACTTAAAATAATTCGAACAATCAGAGATAGCGGACTTTTCTTTGTGTCAGGAATTTTTGAGGCCATAATTTTTTACCGGAGGGCCATGGCTTGCATGCACCCATTATATCCTTCTTCAGCTATATACGAACTACGGACTAATGGAGCACTCATTACGTACTTGAATCCCATGGCCATGGCTTGATCGCGATACCTGTCAAATTGCTCAGGTGTGACAAACCGCCGGACAGGGACATGACGCTTCATCTGGGATGGAGCCAAATACTGTCCAATTGTTAAAATCTGGCAGCCTGTCTGCGCCAGTTCCTGCATCAACTGAGCAATTTCTTCATCGGTCTCGCCCAATCCCACCATGAAACTTGATTTCACAATGATATTCTTATTTAACTGACGAATCATCCGTAAGACTTGCAATGAACGATCATGCTGGGCCTGCGGGCGAATAGAATTTGATAACCGACGGACCGTTTCAATATTATGACTGACCACCTCGGGAACAGAATCCGTAAGGGTTTTCAACGACTCATATTTTGCTGAAAAGTCCGGAATCAAAACTTCAATTTTAATGCCGGGGGACAATCTGCGAGTTTCATGTATCGTTTCTGCAAAATGTCCTGCCCCTTCATCCTGCAAATCGTCACGAGCCACAGAAGTAATGACTACATAACGCAACTTTAAGTCCTTAACGGCCTGAGCCACTTCAAAGGGCTCATTAGCATCCAGCTTTTGAGGAAGCCCCGCTTTGACGGCGCAAAACCGGCAGGCGCGTGTGCAAACCTCCCCCAAAATCATAAAAGTGGCAACCCCCTGCCCCCAACACTTTCCTAAATTTGGACAATGGGCGCTTTCGCACACCGTATGCAACTTGGCAGACCGAAACATCTGCTTCAAGGATTGAATTTTTTGAGCATCAGGAATTTCCTGACGGAACCAAGATGGAAGACGGGTCAGACCGGAGTCAAAACGGTCTTCATTGATAGGATGCAGACTCATGGCGCCAAACCTTTATTTAATTTGAGCAATGCATCAAGCTTTTTGTTAAACTTAAGTTTCTCAGGAATAGACGCGTAATCAATAATAAGCTTTCCGTTTAAATGATCTGTTTCATGCTGGATAACCCGGGCAAGCAAACCACTGCATTTCATT
>JAEUSC010000060.1 GCA_016789035.1 Candidatus Omnitrophota bacterium | reverse complement strand
TTTGTGATGAGCGCGCCCATCACATGCGCCGTTGATACGTCGGTATCGCTGCCCGGTCCGTATATAGTTGCCGGCACGGCAATGATCGCATTGAAGCCATATTGACGGTTGTAAGTTTGACACAACTTCATCCCGGCAATTTTTGCAACTGCGTACGGTTCGCTCGTTTCTTCCAATGCCCCCGCCAGAAAGCTGGATTCTGAAATAGGCTGCTTGGAATTCTTAGGATAGGCACAAGATGCCCCATAATAGAGCAGTTTCTTGACACTGTTCTGGTAGGCGCAATGAATGACATTATTTTGGCACTGAAGATTTTCGTAAATAAACTGGGCAGCAAACTTCTGATTGGCGACAATTCCTCCCGAACGGATGGATCCCAGAAAAACATATTCGGGTTTGTGGGTCTTAAAAAACCTTTCAACGGATGATTGTTTGAACCAATCAACTTTCAGAGAGCTCGATGAATAAACACATTCATATTTGTGAGATTTAAAATATTGGGTTAAGGAGTTTTCCAAGGCATCGGCATGGCCAATGACAAGGATGCGAGAATGTTTATTCATAAGACTTGTAGGGGCTGACAATGTCCGCCTCTACGCATTATTTTTGTTGATAGTAATTCCCGTGCTCAATCAACATTGTCGAACGGTTATCTGAACGCTCAAGCGCATGCTGATATGCCGGAAAAATTTCCTGCGGCTCATTGAGTTCAACAACTTCAATCCAGTGAAACATCTTGCGAAAGGCATCCGCATAATTCCCGACATGCTGATGGCCCGGATGGACCGGAGAATCGGGTCCGACAGCCACACGAATCAGAACTTTCGGCAGCCATTGTCCGGCACTAATGGCCGGAATTTTATCCAGCATGTTGGCCATGTCACCGGCCGCCAATAAAAGAAAATTCTGCCGCGGATAAACGGAGATTGGCACCAAGCCGTCAAGGGCAAGACCAATAGTGAATTGCATCTGAAAACTTTCATTGATTGGCATTTCCAGACAGCGATCCTTCGGACAGTCCCGCAAAGTTTGAAACATAAACGTACCGGGGCCGGCCACCGTCTGCCCCACAAAAATGGTTTTTGGCTGCTGAGCCAGCCATTCCATCGTGCGCTTGAGTTCGTCAAAATATTTCATAACACCTCATTAAAATTTTATCAATTTGCCCAAACCTGAGTGCGGGTAACCGTTAGTATACTGAAAATAAATAATGTTCTTTTCATATTTTGTTCCCTTAAACCAAGGATCAGAAGATCCCCAGGTTTCTCGGGTATTGGTCATGACGCTGACACCGTTGTCACATACTATGAACTTTGCCGGAAGATCAAAGTTGACAATATACTTAATCGCTTCGTGAAAAATACCGGTTTCCGCCGACATATCTCCGCAGAAAAGAAATACCCGACCCCTTTTATTTTGGTTCTTCAACGACCAGGCCGTGCCCGCGGCCGTGCCCATCAAACTTCCTACAATTCCGGAGCATAAAAAATTATATTTGGGAAAGCACAACGAGATGCTTTTACCATCCAGGATCGCCTGCTTTAATTCTTCACGCGGAACGCCCTTTAACAAGGCCAATTCATGGGAATCCCAAAAACCGAACACATAATCATCAGGACCAATCGCGTTGTCCTTAAAAATCTTAATCAATGCATCTTCCCGTCCGGCTCGTAAATGCACAGGCGCACGAATAACCCCCGTGGCGAACACGTCTGCAATTTCTTTTTCAAAATTTTCAATTTCTTCTTTGGTGATCATAGATCCTCTAGCAATTAAATTCTTTGAGCAAACCAGTCAATCGTTTCCCGGAGGCCTTCTTCCAGCGGAACTTTTGGTTCCCATTTTAGTTTTGTCCGGGCCAGTGTAATATCGGGTCGACGCTGCTGAGGATCATCTTTGGGAAGAGGTTCATAAACAATTTTGCTTTTACTGCCCGTAAATTTTTGGACCATTTTCGCAAACTCGAGAATCGTAAATTCTCTGGGGTTCCCTATATTGATTGGCCCAGTCTCCTTGGAAAACAAAAGCTTTAAAATCCCGTCAATTAAATCTGAATAATAGCAAAAGGACCTGGTCTGATTTCCTTTTCCGTAGACTGTGAGCGATTTTCCGTGCAAAGCCTGATCAATAAAATTCGGTACAACGCGACCGTCTTTAATGCGCATACGCGGACCATAAGTATTAAAAATGCGTACGATCTTTGTATCGATCTTGTGTTCCCGATGATATGCCAGCGTGATAGCCTCTGAAAAACGTTTGGCTTCATCATAAACACCACGCGGACCTATCGGATTGACATGCCCCCAATAGGTTTCTTTTTGGGGATGCTCTAAAGGATCGCCATAAACTTCAGATGTGGAGGCCATCAAGAAAACGGCCTTCTTGGCTTTGGCCAAACCCAACGCATTATGAGTTCCTAGAGAACCCACTTTCATCGTCGGAATCGGGTGGTTCAAATAATCCACCGGACTTGCCGGAGACGCAAAATGCAGAAT
>JAEUSC010000011.1 GCA_016789035.1 Candidatus Omnitrophota bacterium | reverse complement strand
TTATTAATGCCGTCAGTCAAATTTGTGATCGAGTTGGCGCGGATGTCTTGAAGGTTGCTGAAGGAATGGGATTTGACAAACGCATCGGCCGGCAATTTCTCGATGCTGGCGTAGGATACGGCGGAAGCTGTTTTCCTAAAGACGTCGATGCCTTTATCCGCTTGAGTGAAAAAAGCGGTTATGATTTTCGTCTTCTCCGGGAAGTCAGAGAAATCAACGAAAACCAAAAAAAGGCGTTTCTCAAGCTGATTGAAGATAAGTTATGGATCCTCAGAGGAAAAACCATAGGGGTTTTAGGCTTGGCTTTCAAGCCGAACACGGATGATATGCGCAGCGCGGCGTCACTGGACATCATTGCTGCGCTGCAAAAGGAAGGGGCAAAAATCAAGGCCTATGATCCCAAAGCTATGGAGAATGCGGCGAAAATGCTTAAGCACGTTGTGTTTGCCAAGGATGCGTATGCCGCCGCCAAAGACTGTGATTGCGTTCTATTGATGACGGAGTGGGAAGAATTTAAGAATCTTGATATGTCCAAGTTGGGACGCAGTATGCGTCAGGCCGTTTTATTTGACGGGCGAAATTTTTATGATCAGAACGAGATTGAAAAATTAGGATTTGAATATTTTGGCATCGGCCGTGGCCGTGCCGCTTAAGAAAGGGAGCTTGAAAATGTCCGCAAGTCTGGTTGCTAAAATTAAGTCAAAAAAAGCCAAGATCGCCGTTGTCGGGTTGGGTTATGTCGGTCTGCCGTTAGCGGTAAGTTTTGCAAAAAAAGGATTTACTGTTTTTGGAATTGATAAGGATGAAGATCGGGTGCGTCGTATCAATAATCGGGAAAGCTATATTACCGACTTAAAGACGTCGGATCTTGTCGATGTGATTAAGAAAGGGAAATTCTCAGCCGGAATAAATTCCGATGTTTTAGCAGAGGCGGATGCCATCATCATCTGTGTTCCTACACCGCTTCGCCGCAAATATACCCCGGACATTTCCTACATTGTAAGCGCTGTTAAGGATGTTGCCAAAAATCTGAAGAAAGGTCAGCTTATTGTATTGGAAAGTACCACTTATCCGGGTACAACAGAAGAAATGATCAAGCCTGTCCTTGAATTAAACAACTGCAAAGTCGGCCGTGACTTTTATGCTGCCTTTTCACCCGAACGAATTGATCCGGGCAATAAGCATTTTGATGTGACACGTATTCCTAAGCTTGTCGGTGGGATAACGCCACAGTGCGGTGAATTAACAAAACTTCTTTATAACCAGATTATCAAAGAAGTTCATTTGCTGTCTTCGGCCCGCGCGGCAGAAATGGCAAAGCTTTTGGAGAATTCGTTTCGCATCATTAACATTGGCTGGATCAATGAAGTAGCCATGATGTGTCACAAACTGAATATTGACGTCTGGGAAGTCATAGATGCCGCTAAAACAAAACCGTTTGGATTTATGGCTTTTTATCCTGGACTTGGCGTTGGCGGACATTGCATTCCAGACGATCCACTGTACTTGTATTGGAAGGCCAAACAATACGGGTTTAGTTCGAAGTATATCAAGCTTTCGGCAGACACTAATAACAACATGCCGGCTTATGCGATCAAGTGTTTAACCAGCGTGTTAAATGCGCGAAAGAAGTCAATCAAAGGTGCAAAGCTCTTGGTGTTGGGGGCGACTTATAAAAAAGATGTTAAAGACCTAAGGAAGTCTCCTTCTTTGGATCTGATTAACTTGTTAAAGAAGGCTGGGGCCAAGGTTGACTATCATGATCCGATTGTTTCCTTTCTTTCAATTGCAGGGTTGGACATGAAGTCTGTTGCGATCACACCGGAAAACGTGAAGAAGTTTGATTGCGTCCTAGTGGCTGTCGATCATACGGATGTGAATTATGATTTGATTGCTAAGAATGCCAAGCTGGTGTTCGACATTCGCAATATCTATAAAGGAAAGGCTTATAAGAACGTCATTCGGTTCTAATTAATCTATTTCGCGGTTTAAGTTGAAAGGTATATATGAGTTCCCAAAAGAAAAAAACAGTCGTTGTCACGGGGGGAGCCGGATTTCTCGGCAGTCACTTGTGTGATTTTTTTGTGGCCGAAGGAT
>JAEUSC010000496.1 GCA_016789035.1 Candidatus Omnitrophota bacterium | reverse complement strand
TATCTGTTTCTCCTTATTGTTAAGATCATCAGCATTAATCAATAATTGTATAGGCCCGTTCATGATGTTGTGTCAAATCAAGCCCCATAACTTCTTCTTCAGGACTGACGCGAAAACCGAGCAATTTGTCAACCACTAAACAGGCAATCCAAGTTCCCACAGCACAGTAAACGACCGTCATTAAAGCAACTTTCAGCTGAATCCCAAGCTGCGCCGGATTTCCATATAAAGCACCATCAGCACCTGCAGAATTCACATACTTTTGGGCAAACAACCCGGTAGCTATCATTCCCCAAAAGCCCCCGATTCCATGAACACCAAAAACATCCAAAGAATCATCGTAACCAAGCTTGGGTTTTAAATATCCTACCGCAAAATAACTCAACAGACTGACGACTACACCAATAATGATGGAAGCAGAAACATCCACAAATCCTGCCGCAGGCGTGATGGCAACAAGTCCGGCAACAGCACCGGTGATTGTCCCAAACATGGTAGCTTTTCCCGTAAGCGCCCACTCTAAAGCGGCCCAACCAACGGCTGCCGCAGCGGCAGCTGTATTTGTGGTTAAAAAGGCATTCACAGCCACACTGTTACACGCCAATGCAGAACCAGCATTAAATCCAAACCATCCGAACCAAAGGATCGCTCCGCCGAGAATAACAAACGGAATGTTATGTAAGGATGGCTGTTTGACGCCTAAGCGATATCCCAAATAAAGCGCCCCGACCAACCCGGCAATCCCTGAATTGATTTCCACAACTGCCCCGCCTGCAAAATCTAGAACTCCCATGTTTCTAAATAATCCTCCGGCGGCCCAGGTCATGTGGCAAATAGGGATATAAACAAGTGTAGTCCAGACTACAATGAAAAGAACAAATGCGGAAAATTTGACCCGTTCAACATAGGAGCCCAATAAAACAGCAGGAGTGATGATTGCAAACATCATCTGAAACAAAGCAAACGCGCCGTGGGGAATGGTAGCTGCGTAGTCGGGGTTAGGTTCTGCGCCGACACCCTTAAGAAACGCCCATTCAAGATTGCCGATAAATCCATTTCCTTTTCCAAACGCCAAACTATAACCATAAATAATCCAAATCAAACTGACAATGGCCAAACAGGCAAAACATTGCATGAGGATGCCCAGCACATTTTTTCTCCGAACCATCCCTCCATAAAAAAATGCCAATCCCGGTGTCATTAACATCACAAGCGCCGCTGAAACCAACACCCAAGCCGTATCCCCAGCACTCACTGTCAGGTTTGAATCCATGATCACTAACCTCCCCGTGTTTGATAATCCTATGTCCGTTTTATAAAAAAGCCCAGCCCTCTTCTAGCAAAAATTCATCGAAAAGGACCGGGCTTCAATGCCGATAGAAATCTCTATGCTTATTGCGAACTTCAGCGCCCGCGCAAAGCGGGAGCATATTACACTTGAGCATAAAGTTCTGTCAATTGAAAACCTTACACTTCTTTAGTGTGATTTCAATACAAACATAGGCGAACAGATTTCTTTAGCACTGGCACAGGGGACCAAAACCTTTACGTCAAATTAACCAATGGCTTTGGAGCCCTCTTCTCCTGTTCGGATTCGGATACATCGGGGAAGATCCAGTACAAAAATCTTACCGTCTCCAATCTTGCCTGTCCGAGCTCCCTTGATGATGGCGTTGATGGTCGGCTCAACGAAATTATCATTGACGGCAATCTCTAAACGATATTTTCGCAAAAGGTTTCCTGTCTCTTTGACCCCGCGATAAAATTCATCCACGCCGACCTGACGGCCGTGGCCTAACACTTCACTGACGGTAATCAAATTCACATCAGCCGCATACAAGGCCTTTTTAACATCTTCAAGGCGGTGCGGTTGAATAATGGCGATCACAATCTTCATAAAAACTCCTTTGATTTCGGCCGTGCAAGGCTATGAGTTAACGCCTAACACAACGCCGTAAATAGCTCAGTCGATAATAGTATAGGCTCGTTCATGATGTTGCGTTAAGTCCAATCCCATGACCTCGTCTTCAGTGCTGACGCGCATGCCGATCGTTTTATCAACGATCAGGCAGATCGCCCAGGTCACCAGGACACAGTATTGGATCGTAATACAACTGGCAACAAACTGGATCCAAACCTGTTT
>JAEUSC010000494.1 GCA_016789035.1 Candidatus Omnitrophota bacterium | reverse complement strand
CTCTTTCAATGAGACTTTCAGCTCAATGTCGTTAAATTCCAAATGCCGGCCCAATGCTTTATCAGCGGCCTCTATAATTTGCGTCTTGTACTTCTTGATATCAAACGTCTTTAGAAAGATAAATCCTCCGACCAAAACAAGAAGGATTAAAATTAAAAAGACCAGAGCCGATATCTTTAAGAACTTCAGAAAACTTTTCATGGGATTCTCTATGGGTTGGGATACATTTTTTTATGAAGCGCAGCGAAACTTCCTAAGACCTGTTCCAGAACATCACTCCAGATCACCTGATGCTCCTGGTCGAAATAAATGCCGTCTTCCACAGGTTTTTCAAAGACCTTCATCAGCTGTACGCCGGTATAAAATTGCAGCCCGTCTTCATTGACCTTGCACCAGCGTATTTCCCCTTCCATGGAAACAGGCCTATCGATACCTGGAAGAAAAACGTCAATCAAAATATAATCTCCCATCTCCAGCCGCAACTCGGAAACAAAACACAATCCTCCGGCGGAGATATTCTTTGTAAGGCCGGAAAACTTGCGATTTAACGATTCATCCGGCTGATGTTCTTTAAATTGAAAGTTGACTTTGGTTTTGAGTTCATAAGGGACGTAAAAGTGGACTTTAACTTCTGTATCATAACGATCATGACGACGCACCACAGTGGTTTTTTTCTGCATTGCCATTTCCTTTTGTTGAATCGGATCTTTCATTGAGAGCGTTCCTTGTTGCCACCCGGCGTATAAATCTACGCTTTGCTGTAACAATGGGGAACCGATGAAAAAAATCCGGGTAACTGCTAACTATAAAATTGCAGTCATTATAGAAAATATCCGACATGATTTCCATTGATTTCCAGCGAGTTTTGACGGCTTATTTAAGCGCCGTATTGCTTGTCAACTCAAATGAACGTAGGTAAAATGGCTCATTCATGACGGCCCTTATTCCTAAATTAAAATTTTCACTTCCTTTAATATGCGTATCGTTTGCAGCGTTGGGACTGTCATCTGCCTGCCACGCCGATACGTCTGTCATCGAACACATTTTAGGTGAATCCTCTTCCATTGTAACGATTCAAGCCCAGAAAATTACGGCCGGATCGACCATGAATTCAGGGCCCATGGAGGTTCGGGAACAATCCGGGGCGGGCGTCATCATTGATCCCGCCGGCTATATTGCGACCAATACTCACATTATTCTTTATGCCGATCGTATTTTTGTGACACTCTCTAACGGAATACGCCTGCCCGCGACCATTGCCGCTATTGCGCCGGCCACCGATTTCTCTATTCTCAAAATCGATGCCCCTTTTTCATTAGAGGCTTTACCCTGGGCGGATCCCCATCTTTTGACATTGGGTACAAAAATCATTTCTGTTGGAAACACTCCCCTTTGGAAAGAAACAATTTGCGGCGGAACCATCACCGGCATCGCCAACACTCTTTCGACCGGCAGCGTGGGCTTAATCGAAATGGATCTTGCGTTAGATCGAGGAGACAGCGGCGGCCCTGTCTTAGACCGCCAAGGACAATTTTTGGGCATTATTGTTGCTAAAAACATGAAGGTCGAACGTTCCAGCTATGCATTGCCAGCCTGGAACATCCGCGAATTTTTTTTAAACTATCTCATTGAAAGACAAAAAGAAAATGTTCAATAAATCAACAGCAAACGTTCTGGCATGGGTGGCTATTTTTGTTTTGACGGCATTGATTGGATTGTATGTCCGTTTCTATCCCCTACGGGCTGATCCTTGGTCGGATAACACGGAGAAAGCAACCGCGATCGTAAT
>JAEUSC010000491.1 GCA_016789035.1 Candidatus Omnitrophota bacterium | reverse complement strand
ACAAATCGATATCCGCCGTTTACTTGACGAATACAAAAAGAAAGAAATTTAACGTCATGAAAAATAAATGGGTTCAGGTTTCTTTGATAATCTTCTGGTTCATTTTTGGAGCATCAGCCGTATTTGCAGGATCCGCAGAAAAGTATGTGCTGGATAATGGCATGACCGTAATCGTTGAGCCCATGTCAAAAAGTGCTACAGTTTCAATCTATATGCTCGTTAAGACAGGTTCTGCCACTGAAGGAAAATATTTAGGAACGGGGATTTCCCATTTTGTCGAACACATGCTTTTTAAAGGAACAAAAAAGCGGGCTGTTGGAGTCATTCCCACCGAGGTTAAAGCGATCGGTGGAAAGATTAATGCATCGACGGGGTTTGATTATACAATTTATACTCTGGATGTTCCTAACGAGGCATTTTCGCAGGGGTTGGATATAGTCTCCGATATGATCATGAATTCTACTTTTGATCCGGCGGAAACAGCTAAAGAGCGCGATGTGATCTTTGGAGAAATGCGCATGATTAACGACCGGCCCGAACGGAAATTGGGTGATCTTCTTTTTCAAAATGCCTATTTAACCCATCCGTATCATCATCCCACCATCGGCTATATTCCGCTCTTTGGTTCCATTACTCAGGACCAACTCGTGGATTATTACAAGACACATTATATTCCCAACAACATGATTTTGGTTGTTGCAGGCAAGGTTTCGAGTGAAATTGTTTTGCCGGAAATTCAAAAGACCTTTGAGCGGTTTTCCCCCAAACCCTATTTGTTGCGCAATTTACCGGTTGAACCTCAACAAACCGTTTTGCGTTATCGGGAGGTGAGTTATCCCAGTGGGATCACGCGCATTGCGATGGCCTATCCCAGTGTCAGTGCTAACGATCAAAATATGTTTGCCCTGGATGTTTTGGCCATGATTTTGGGGCAAGGGGATAGTTCCCGTCTCTTTCAGGAAATGGTCAAAAATAATAAAGTGGCGGATTCCGTCGATGCATCAAATTACACGCCGGCCGATCGGGGCGTGTTTGAAGTTTCTGGTGATTTCGAGAATGGAAATATTTTGCAATTCATTGATGGAGTTAATAAGGTCATTGATGACATTCAGCTTCGTGGCATTAGCCAGAACGAATTGGATAAGGCCGTACACCAAATCATGAGTGCGTTGGTTTTTGGTCAACAGGTGTCCTCATCTGTTGCTTACAACGCTGCGGTTAATGAAGCCATGCTGGGAGACTTTCAATTTGATGAAAAGTATTTGGAGAAGGTTAAACAGCTGACTGTTTCAGATGTTCAACGTGTCGCGCGGGAATATCTGCGGGAAGAGCTTCTAACAACGGTTGTTCTTAAGCCTCAGGGGCAACTGGCTAAAGCCACAGCTTTGAGCGTTGATGCTAAAGAATCTTCCATTAATAAAGAGGTCCTTTCCAATGGTTTGACGGTCTTGGTCAAAGAAGATCATACATTACCACTGGCGACGTTTTTTGTAACGATGAGAGCCGGCACCCGACAGGAAGAGACCGGCCAGAATGGTTTGAATCAGGTGACTGCAGATCTCTGGCGGCAGGGAGCCGGGCCATGGAATTCGTCAGAGTTTGCCCGACTGGTGGAGTCCAGAGGTGCCGTTATATCTTCCACAGGTGGGTACAATTCACTGAATCTCAGAATGGATTTTTTATCGGGTGATGTGCTCTTTGCGTTGGACATGGTTGAGGCTTGCATAAAAAAACCGCGGTTTGATCAGGTCGATTTTGAACGTCAAAAAGATTTAGCGGCTGCGAACCTTCGTCAGGTGGATGACAGCATATTAGGAACGGCCTTACGGCACCTTCGCGAGCTTGTTTTTCTTCACCACCCTTTGCGGATGGAGGTTGCAGGGACCATTGCTGATATTCAAAAGCTGAAGCGGGAACAGGTTGTCAATTTCTATAACAGCTATCTATCACCTGAGCATATGGTTATGAGTTTTTATGGTGATATTAATCACGCACAAGTCTTGGAAGAAATTAAGAAACGGTTTTCGGTTCTTCCTAAGAGAAAAGTGGAGTTGGCTCTGTCCCAGGAAGGTTTTCCTCAGGAAATCCGTCAGAAAATTATGTCGATGGACAAGGAACAGGCCGCCGTAGTTTTGGGGTTTCGTGCACCAGATATTTATGACCGGGACCGCCCAGGAATGGAGATTCTTTCCTCCGTATTGGGATCGTCATTAAATGGACGGCTTTGTATTAAAATCCGTGAACAGTTGGGGAAGGCCTATACGCTAAGTG